>RKRO01000179.1 GCA_007571355.1 Candidatus Poribacteria bacterium
CGGCGGCAGCGTGTGGGAGATTGACGAGGCTAATGCGATGATAACCGTGCATGTTGTAAGATTGTCCAGTGAACCGCGTAGGAGTGTGTAGCGCGATGGTAGAATCGCTATGATCTCGTAGATAGAGCTGGGCCGGTGCGTCCAGTTCCAAGAAGGGCTGGTCGTGTTTTTCCTCGCTGAGTTGATCTGTTTCATCGATGATACGTCCAATATACTGACCGTTGCTGTCAAATTTCTGGATTCTCGAAATCACGTTGTGTGAGAGCGTCAGGCGGATATCTTTACGCTTTAGTTCTTCAGCGAGTTCAACGTTGTCTTCCTCATCGGTTTCACTGGCGTAGTAGCGACTGTATTCCGCCTCCTCCAACAAGCGCACGCGTCTATTCAGCGCAGCGGCATCGGCAGCGACTGCAGAATTTTGGGCAAACGGGCCATACTGTGAACGCGTTGCGTTATTAATGGTATCAGCAAGTTCAGCTTGACCCGGCGTGCTTTCTGTCAACTGTGTTAATGTAGGTGAAAGCACAACAATCTCCGGCAACCCGCCAATTTTTCGCCGAAATTGACTTGCATCTTTAACAAGGATTTCGCCGGTAGGCAGTGTAACGAGTGCCCGTGGTTTCGTAAATTCACCGTTCCCGCGCCCCTTTCTACCGAAACTACCGAGCGGTTTACCAGCTGCATCAAACCTCACGATCCGGTGATTGCCGGTATCCGCGACGAGGACATTCCCACGTGCATCGATGGCGATGTCAGCGGCATCCGTATCAAATTCGCCATCGCCTGCGCCGTATCTACCGAAAGTGGTCATCTTTTCTCCATCAGCACTGAACTTATGGATACGTCCGCGTTCGGCATCTAAAATGTAGAGTTCATTTTGGGCATTCAGCGCAACGCGGAGTGCTCTATCATACCCTTTCGGTTGAATCGCGAAAGCCGCCTTTCCGTCTTCATCAAGGATAAAACTTACAGGCAAGACAACTTTCGGATAGACATCCACTGCGTCAACAAAGTAGGTATCCAAGAATTCACCGACCGGGCTGAATTTGTGGACGCACGGTGCGAACATATAAACTTTCGGATCGGTATTTTCGGGAATGTGATGCGCGGTAACATCGGCGACATAGATATTGCCAACACTATCAACAGCGAGATGCCCCGGTTTCCGTAAGATATTATCTGGGGATTCAGGTAACTCGGGGATTTGGAACAGAAATTCTCCAGTTGCCGACAACTTCTGAATAAGCCGATTTTCGGTATCACTGACGTAGATGTTCTGCCGATCAAAGGCGAGGTGAATGTCCTTACTGAACCGTCCTTCTGTTGAACCTTTACCAGCGAATTCACGTTCTAATTGGATAAAATCAACTGAAAGTGCGGAGGGCAACCCGATGCCTAAAAAGCAGAAAAGAGACAAAGATAGTAGGATAAGGGTGTGTTTTTTCATAATTTCCTAATTTTATTGTGATTTAAAATCTTCTATTGCGAATTGTCTTTTTATAATACGCGGTATTTGCCTATAATGTCAAGATAATTTCCTTCAATGACCCCACGGCATTAAATGGACCCCTATAACGCGATCATTTAATCCGGCAAAATCCGATAGCCTGTGCTAACACCCGTAACCATACCGATAATCGCCCAGAGTCCAGCGCACGTCATCTCTCCAATCACGAGTCCGAGGAACACAGGTCTCGCGCTCCGATACGCTTTCAAACCACCATATTTCACGATGCTAAACTTCAGACCCCATCCCAAGAATATAGAGAACCAGAGCTTAAACGTCGCCCAAGAACTCAACATCGTATAACCGAGCGGATGCAGGGGCCACCACACAAAGGTTTGACGCATCCACATTAAGAAAGCAGTGAAACCACCGCCGACGACCATAAACCCAGTATTTGTCCAATTTGTGCTTGTCTTCGGACTTGTTAGCAATCCCTCAAGCTGCCGCATAAACCAACTGCCGCCGGTGTAAGGCGCGCCGTGTGCGTAACTCACCTTGATCGCGGAATAGTAGGACACCGCAAGTCCAATAACCATCGCGACTGCCATAGCGATCAGAAGCTGCCGCCGTTTGATACGGACCTCGTCTGCCGCTTTCAACCCGTTCATAACGTTCGGCATCATGAATTCACGGAGATCTAACGTCAAACATACCGGATGCATCATCAGTGATGTCAAGGTCGATGGATGGATCTTCGAGGTGCCGAGGGTTGTCAAGAAAAAACTCTGTGGTGAAAACGACGGATTGATGAACGGAATACCCCCATTGATCACCTGCCACGTTAACACAACATACATCGCCAGCAGAAACAGGACAAAACCGAGCGCAAATAAGAGCGACATCCCCATTAAATGGTTGAAAAACACGAGTACACAAATACCACCCAGGAGACCAAAGATTGTAAGACTATGCGGAAGTGCCTCGTCGGCAGAACGGAACTGGAGCATGCTCTTAATGTGATGCCTCGATTTCCAGAGTGCAATAGCAACAAACGCTAAACACGCGCCTGCTTCTTGCCCCGCACTAAACGATTTACCGGTCCACTGCACACCCGGCCCCGAAGAGAGCTGAAAACCGAACATCACACCTAAGAGGCACTGCAATTTGTAAAAGAGAAAGAAGAACCATATACTAAACGATACTTCCAAAGTTAACAGATAACTGAACCCAACCATCGACCAGAAAACGACAATTTGAAACGGACGTAAGGCGTTCCAAGGTCGTTCAACGAGATACGGATCCAACCAAAAATCGCGTGGGATATGTGGGGCGGCAGGGAAAAACGTGTGCAAACCGTTCATCGTGTGCCAGAGCACCGGGAACGCAAACCCACACCAGAGCGCGCTATTTTTAAAAAGTGGACCCAGGCTCCCGCTGCCTTGCGCCGCCATCTCTGTTGGCAGTTTAACGAGCGGGAAGGCGCAACGTTCATGCTCCACCCACTGCTTACGCAGTAGCACAGAAAGGCAGATCATCACAAAATAGACAACCAAGACATAAGCACTCCACGTCAGAATGGGGACCAGCCAAGCGCGCCACGGCACCGGTTCATCTGCAAATAGTCCCTCAAAGAAAGAACTCGCAGCACTGTGATCTTGGACCACACGCCAGTATGGAATATAATGGTGAAAAAGAGATTCCCAGTCATTTTCCGGTGTGGCGAGGTAGCGATAAGCCACCATTGGACTGAGTGCGTAGCGCATCATCCCTGATGACGGGATGCCTGCCGGCGCAAGCATAAGACACCAAATCGTGACAAGTTCGCCCGCCGAAAACGCAGAGGCAGGATAAAACCGTTTTAAAAGGACATTGACACCCAGCACAAAGATCGTAAGCACAAAGAAGGGACCAACCGGAAAGTGCCCCCCTGCAAGGAAGATGTTACGGATAACGTAATCGTTATAAGGCGCGAGAAGACATTCGGTGGTAGCACACGCCAAACCGATCAGCACCGCACGCCATGTGAGACTATCTCTGACCTGTTCTTGAATCAATGGGTTACCTTTCAAGGCCGAATCTACAGATGGTTGTCAAACACTGCACACTATACCGTATTGGGGCTTTTTTTGAAAGTGGAATCCTTAGACACAAAACACATAACCTCCGCAGGCGAGTTTTTTCTCTACCGTGGATTCGGGAACCCCAACCCTACCCCCAATATTTATAACGTGAGTTTGATAAAGACCTAAGGCAGACGCTTTCCGGCTGAGCGTCGCCCTACCGCCCTGATAAAGGGGGATCAAGGGGGGGTGAGGTTCTAAAAATCACCGCTTTTTGGCGAATGTGCGTCTGCTGGGGAAACCGCTCATATTTTTCAAACTGGCGTTATTTATACCTTTATTCGCCAGTTTGATGAATCCTTTTGGATGGATTGCCGGTTCTATTTCCACATCACAGAAGCGTGAATTGTAGCACAAACTGTGAGTTTGTGCGGTATACAGCACAAATGAACACAATATGCCACATACGTCCAACTTTTATCAAACTCACATTATTAAAGGATCAGAAAAAGATTGCTTGCCTCCCGTTCCGAATCTGTGCTAAAATCTTAAGATAGTGTAAATGCAGCTAACGAGTCTTAAAATTTTTTGTGTGCGGATGGGCTTATGCCTGTCTTCTTGTAATGGAGTTTTCTACAAAAATCAAAAAAATGAGACGTTTTGGTACCCAAGGCCGTGTATATCCTGATCGGCATTACGTTGTCTCGCGAACTGAGGAAATTGCCGATTTTATCCACCGCATCAAAGATGGCCGCTACATCGTCCTTTTCGCGCCGCGCCAGACCGGTAAAACTACGTTTTTCCGATTAGCATTAGACACGCTCGCCGCCACGTCGACAACCTATTTCCCGATTCAACTGAATTTTGAGGCATATAAAAACCTCTCAGCCCCCGATTTCTATGAGACTTTTTACAAAAGGGTTCGCAAGGAAATTGAGAAAGTTTTCCAAAAACGGGAACGTCTACCTGTTGAGACACTTGCAAGTTTCCTAAATAACGCAAAATTTACCAATCATATCTCTATGATGGAGTTCTTTGAACAATTTGACGATTTTCTGGAAAGTCAACACAGTGGAGAAAAGGTCATCCTCATCATAGATGAATTTGATGGCATCCCACAGATAGTTCTAAGTGATTTTCTGCATTCGCTTCGCGACATCTACCTTTCTGATGAAAGACGATGTCCCCATAGCATCGGCATCGTCGGAGTCAAGAGTATAGAGCAACTTAACTACGATAGATCCGTTTCGCCCTTCAATATCCAAGACGAGTTTCACTTATCCAACTTCACCCACCAGCAGGTGCAAGAACTGTTTGGGCAGTATAC
>RKRO01000421.1 GCA_007571355.1 Candidatus Poribacteria bacterium
AAAAGCAAGCCGAATACAGCAAACGGAATGTTAAGGTAGTTGAGAGATCCGAGGAACGGTATAAAACCGACTGCCATTCCGAAAATAGCCAATATGCCCCAAACTAAACTGAAAATTGATAGTAAACCCATGATTCATCTCCAATAAGGATTCGTGTAAATCCAGAACACTTTACGCTTCTATTGGACTCTTGTCTTCAATTTTCCGCAGTATGATATTCCCGCCAACAGATCGGAGCCGTATTAGAGGACCTCCGCCATTCATGGTGCCGCGTAACTGATCCGGTTTTACTGTTCCATCTGCCTCCATGGATACCGGGAGTTCTGTTGTCACTGCCCCCCCGAGTACCTTTGCCTCGATCCTTGCATCGATATCTGGGATGAGAGAGACATTTATACTGCCGCCCATTGTCTCCAAATCAAGGAGTAAACTCTGACTCGCAGCAGATATTTCTCTCATTTCACAGTCGATAGAACCGCCAGAGACTTTTGCCAAGACGTGTCTGTCATTTTCTACCTTTATACTCCCACCTGCAGCTTTCAAGTCTGCGCCACCTTTGCATCCGCGTAGGGTAACCCCGCCGCCGGAGGTTTGTCCGTTAATGATACCTGTGACCTGTGTACCTTGGAGGTTTCCACCGGAGACTTTAGCTTTGACATCGCCCCTACCCTCCGCAACAGCGATATTCCCGCCGGTTGTTTGAAGCACCACATCCCCCTTAAACGTCCTAATATCAATGTTCCCCATAGATGTACTGCCATCAATCTGTCCGGTAATATCTTGAAGACGAAGTCCCGCGCGGAATGTTGCCGCATTCACGTCTCCTGTAATATTCGCGACGGAAATGTCGTCACATGCAGTTTTCACGTCGAGGTTGTATTGCCGTGGTACGAGAATATCGAATTGAACATCAAGATCGTTTTGCCGTTTCTGCCACCGTTTTGTGTCTTCTGTGAACTTCGCCTCAATTTTAACGTCGGGTGCCTCGTGTATTATCTGAATATCAAGGTTCTTGAGGATTTCCGCTGCCCGTCGGTTCGCTTTTATCTGTGCTGCGCGTTGAATGCGGACCGAGACGGTATCGTTCTCTGTACTCTGTATGTCGATCGCGCCGCAGTCCGTATCAATCGTGAGTTTTCCCCCCGCTGCTACAGGAAAAGTCTCGACGATGTCTGCTAACGTCGTCTCGGTTAAGAAATCTGGTACAGCTTTACGGATGAGGTCGCTGATCGGTTTATCCGTTATTTCCTCGGTTAGGTTTTCCATGAACCGTTTTCCGAAAAAGGTGGTGAACCATCCCTTGAAATCCGTGGTTGTATCTAATCCTTCGTTGAGATATGCTGCGAGTTGATGGCAAGCGATTGCGATTTGGCTAAAAGAAGCATCGGTATGAAGTTCGTCAAAAAGTCCATCAGGTACAGCGTCAAGGCTGTTCAATCGAGTCAATACATTATTGTATTGCGTGATACATCGCGTTTCACCACCCGTAAAGGTATCCGTTAACGCTGCATCTTCTGCGATTTTTGCGGTATGCTCCAACATGTGAAACAGACCTCTCAGTTCTTGTTGTCGTTCCTGTCTGTGTTGTTCCACCACTTCCCCTCCTTATGTTCAGTAAATAAGTTCTCTAAAGATTGTCATACATCCTCACCGTAGCCCTGTCTCTCTAAGATCGTTTTGAGTTGTTCCTTCGCTTTACGGAGTCGCCACTTTACGGTTGTCAGTGGTAGGGATAGAAACTCAGCCATCCGTTTCTGCGGCATCTCTGCCCAATAGTAGAGTTCGATAACGACCTGATAGTCTGGTTGTAGGGCCTTAATAGCATCTCTAACTGCCTGTTGTGTTGATTCAGCCTCAACAACGTTAGCAGGATCTGCCGACGATGTATCCGAGACCCTATTCAGATAGGGTTCCATATCCTCCTGCGGTTGATAACGACCACTGTTCCTATAGTAACGCAATGCCCGGTTCCGAGTGATAGAATGCAGCCACGCGCCAAACCGATTCAGGTCTGAGAGTTGAGGTAGGGCTTCAAACGCGCGTAAGAGCGCGTCTTGTACGACATCTTCTGCGTCGGCAGGATTTCGGACAATCTGCTGTGCGACCGTTAGCATGGCGCGTCGGTAGCGGTTCACCAACACATCGAATGCTTGCGTATTACCGGCAAGTGCTGCCACGACCAACTCGGCATCACTCGCTTCAATCAATTCTACAGAATGCATGACAATTCTTCCTCTCCTTACTTATTAGAGACATGTCTTGTGAAAAAGATAGTGAAAAGGACGTTTTGTAGAAGATGAGCGAGTGAACGCGGATAGGAGATAAGAAATTCAGCCGCTTTCCTCAGGCACAGTAATGTGAAGGTGCGAGTTCCAGCGGCCGACGAATTAAGAGGTAGGTCTATAAAGCATAACCAAACAGCCACCGAGTGCTGCAAGGAAAATGCCTGCCACAAACTGCCACCGAACTGCACCCCAACCCCCTGCGGGTGGATGGGATAGCGTCGCGACAACAGCATTCACGATAGGAGCACCCGCAAATACAATAGACATCACCACTGCAGGGCGTCCGCCGGCACCGAAGGCAAGGAGGACACCGAATGCGCCGATAGCACCAACAAGTCCGGCGACAAACGACCAAGAAATTCCGCCGCTTGTAAATTGCCAATCGGATCCATTTAAGACAAGCATCAATGCAGATCCAATGACCGCTGTGAGAAGATAAGCGAGTCCTACAAAGAGAAACGCTTTATAGCGACCATGTACAGGATCCGCCATAGCGACCTGCCCCTGATGTAGAAACACGCCGTATAGCCCCCATGATGACACGGTCATGAAAACAAAAATTAGCCACGCTTTAAACATAATAGATTTCCTTTCCGATCTTTTTCGGGACGTGTTGATCAAGTACGCTGACGGTTGAAACATCAGGTATATTTTTCAAATACTTTCAGGAGTTGATCTGCTACGGCTGCATCGTTAAACTTCTGATGGGTATTAATCTTACCGGCTTCTCCGAGGCGTTTCCGTTGCTCAGCATCGTTCAGGAGTTCCATAATGCCCATCGCCAATGCTTCAGGAGATTCGGGTTCTACGAGGAGCCCCCCCCCCGTTGCGTCAATCATCTCTGGGAACGTGCCGTGATGCGGTTGGACAACCGGGACCCCGTTGGCGAGCGATTCTATGATGGATAACCCTTTAGATTCACGGTAAACTGTCGGAACAGAGAAGACATGTAAACGGTTGAGAAAGTCAATCTTTTCTGTCCGCGTTACTTCGCCGTGATGTACAAAATTGTCACACAAACCGGCATCATGGATTTGGTTGCGGAGTTCTTCAAGATAGGGTTCATCTTTTTTACCGAGGTATCCTGCGACATGCAGCTGAACGTTATTGGCACCGAAAGCCTCTGCCACTCTTAGGAAAGCGTCTACTAAGATATGGAGTCCTTTTTCGGGGCAGATGCGCGCCAAATAACCGATAATAAAAGGCGGTGGCTCGGGTTTTTCGACAAGCACACCGTGTCCGTCCATATTGAGTCCGAGTGGGACGATGTCGATTTTATCGAGGGGCACACCGAGGTAGGTGTCCGCCATAAACTGTGCATAGTAGTCGCACGGTGCGACAAAGCCGTCCGCTTCCACTGCCCGTGCCCGAAGGAGGGTTACCACTTCTGTCTTGTAGGGTTCGATGAGACCTTGGAGAAAGATGTCTTCACCTTGAAGTGCGCAGACAACGGGTACATCTAACGCTTTTTTTATTTTAGTTGTGAAGCCTACCAGCATAGAGTTGGTGAGATAAACGATATCGGGTTTATTTTCCTCAGCGAGCCATTTGACTAATTTCGTTAGTTCCTTCTTCTGATAGCCGTGTTCGGCTCGGAGCATAGAAACCGTGAGTTCGCCAAGGTCGCTTGCATCGGTTGAGCCGCTAAACCGTGAGAGTCCGCTTAGAAGTGCTCGGTTGTCAAACAGTTTGTCTATTGCCCACGGTGTGTGTCTAAAGATGGAGAGTTTCTGTTGAAGATAGACGTTAATACCCCCGAAAAAGACGCGATCCATGCTGACATTTGCTTCGTCAGTTCGGGTAGGGGTATAGGTCGGAATCAGTGCGACATCATGCCCCTGTTTCTTCAAAACTGTGGCGACCATATTGTCGTGGATACAAGTTCCGCAGTACATGCCAGCAGCACCTGCAGTGATATAAGCAACTTTCATACTTCTGATAAGAAAATGGTACTCCTCTATTTAGCGTGTGGTTATAACTGCGCATGTATGAAATGGATTATATAAAAACCTTGAGATGTAGTATATCAGATTTCCTAAAAAAAGTCATGGCTATTTTCGGATGTGTAAGGTTTTGACAGAATATTTACGCACTTTATTGTCAAAGAAATTTGCTTTTTGCCCGTAATTGTGGTATTATTAACACTTAGGTTTAACCAACAACACTGTAGCAAAAGGAGAGATTAAGATGTCACGCGTCTGTACGATCTGTAACAAACGACCGATGACGGGTCACCGGATTAGTAAATCGATTCAACATACCAAGCGGCGTTGGCTACCGAATCTTCAGCGGGTTCGGGTTCAAACAGAGGTCGGTACAAAGCGGATCCGTGTTTGTACAAAATGCCTGCGTAGTGGAAAAGTCGAAAAAGTTATCTCCAAGATGCCCAGTCCGGTTGCATAGCACATCACAACCCGAAGATTGTTTCCCCGATATCAGGCTATTTACAGAACTCATAGCGAGTACGGTTTATGAATGGTTGAAAGTTATACGAAAGTTAATCATAGCATACGCTAAATGACGGAACCCCAGACGGGTCTCTTTGAG
>RKRO01000070.1 GCA_007571355.1 Candidatus Poribacteria bacterium
ATACTTATCTGGGTGGTTGGAAGGAAAGAAAACCATGGGAGATGTTCCAGGGTTCTCCGCCTTCACTTTTTGCGTGATATTGTATTCCCAGACTTTCCGAGAGATAAACCCATCCGAATACTCCTCAAAGTCAGTGGTAATCGGGATACCGTGAGCCCCAGAACGCCACTCTTCAGGCTTCTCTTTTTGCCGGAGGAGAGATTTCCGCAACCCAAGAAGAAACTCATAATCGCCATATTCGTTAAACTTCGCGCCTTTTTCCAGTAACGTTTCAAGCCACTGTTCCTTGGGGTAGTGTTCATCCAAGTATGTGAGCCCTGGTTTCTTTTCGCTATAGACAGCGTCAAATGCGGCAAGCAAGGACTCCGCTGTCGGCGGCTGCGGTCCCTCGTAGTCGCCTAAACGATGGATACTTTGCAATCCGCCTGGATACTCCGGGTGTGATTTTCGCCACGATTGTAGGTAGGTTCTATACCGCGTGAGCGACTCACGCAGCCAGGCACGTGTCTCCGCTATCCTTTCTGGACTATCTCTTTCTTCGTACCAACGCATCGAAAGATAGGGCGTGATGACATCTTTCCTATATAAAATGATTTCAGCAAGCAAAACATCAGCAGTTGCGTCTATCCATTCGTCCCATGTAGCAACAGGTTTCCGCTTTGCCTCAGCGAGTTTCTCCACGTCTGCCAACGGATGTAAGTGCACGCGCGATCCCTTCAGCACTGACCACGCGGATTTATTGTTTGGTGTCGGAGTACCGGTCGTCGACACTGTATCAGACCCTTCGCTTGGCATCCGTGAGTCCCAGTAGAAGAAAAACACACTACTCAACAACAACACTGAACATAGGATAAAGAAAAAAAAAGGTTTACGGAACATCTCTATTCCTCCTGTATCGGATTGCCCCGACAGAACCCGAGAGTCCTGTCGGGGTTTCATAGTTACCTACGGTGAGATAGGTTGCAAAGGCACGCCTGTATAAGACGCGTCGTTTCCATCCTCAATGTCGGTGGAGGGACCCTGGTCATCTGCAGGATTTTCAAAATTGAAAGAGACTTCGGCACCGCTATTTGCATTCGGCCAATTCTCCATATAGGCATCTTTTGACTTAGAATCACCTACCTGGGGTTGATCTGGTGCCGACTCTTCCTTGTATTCCCAATATTTCACCCCATCTTGCGTCCATGTGAACTTTTCTCCACCCGCCGTTGCAGATACATAGTCGCTTGTACTTACAACAACCTCTGATTTCATAGCACTTCCTTTTCTAGTGAACCAACTCTTTTCTGCTCCGTAAACACGGGTCATAGTCACCATGTCCACCGTTGCGTAAATGATCTCATTATTCTCGGGATCAGGGTCTTCATCGGCATCAAAAGGTACCGCCATCGGATGACCGGAGCAATGATAGTAAGAACAATAACTAACACCCCATCGGTGTCCAGCACCTCGCCATGCCCGAACATTCGCACTTCCACTGTATGTCTTTGCCGAGGTAAAAACCCCTACTTCATAGATAGATGGGGAGACTGAGGCAGAAGCACCGTAGTCATACGCCCAGACAGAGGCACTTAGAGACCAGCCTTGTTCTTCGCTGTCCAATTCTACTCTGGAATAACTTCTATAATCTTCATCGCCTGTCCATTCACCGATTGCGTTGGTAATCGGCAAAAGTGCCAACGCTACAATGGCAACAATAGAGGAGGCACGCTAACGTCAATGTAATCGTCAAATTGTGAAAACGCATGTTCAATATCTCCTTTAATCTTCAGCGGACGATGTATCTCGTTGATGTCATGCCTCTTCCGGGTCTAAGGGTTCGGTTCAGGTGGCACGCGTTTATGCTGTGGCTCCGGGCTACGCTGCTGTGCAGGTGGGGGTTCAGTGTCCGAGGGGCCTCCTATGATCCGTTGCACCTGTGCTGCAGCTTTTGGGTCTGCCTTTGTCAACTTCTGCATGCCTTCTTCAGGGCCATATTGCTCTAAAATCTTCAATGCAGCTTCAAACCGGGCGGGGGTCATAACGGAAGACTGCACTTCAGACCACAACTGATGCTCGATCCCCTCGGCAGTCGGAAGTTCTGGCATCTGTGGGGTGAATCGTCTCTCAATTTCTGCCTCAATCTCCGCCTCGCTCATGTTGGAAAACCGTTCCAGTTCACGGAGACCTTGCTGGAATCGTGCTTGCTCGGCTTGCATAGCATCGCGTGCCGCCGTGTGGACCGCATCGGTGTCAATGGGTGTTAAGGTTTCAGCATATCTGTAATAGTGCTGCTGCATTTCCTCGGGCATAGGTTCGTCAAAAATTTCCGCATAGTGCTCGGGGGTCACGACGGCACCGTCCGGGGCACGGAGCCCTTGTGGGATATAATCATAAGTATTTGCTTTGAGCCATTCCTCATGATTGTAAGGCTTAGGAGGCGCGGAGAGGAGATTGTAATCGTCATCAACGTAAACAATCTCTATATCCTCTGGGTGTTTGCCTCTGTAGAGGATGTCCTTCCGCTGTTCCTGCGTCAGCGGCATACCCCAAGTCGCCATCCCGCTGCTATTTTCTCTTCTGCGGACATACGTGACTTTTCCTATCACCGGGAGATATTTATCTGGATGGCTTCGCGGAAAAAAAACCGATGTTATGATGTTATTTGGATTTTCCGCCACTACCCTTTTTGTAATGTTGTGTTCCCATATTTTTCGCTCTATATATCCATCTAAATACTCGTCAAAATTCGTTGTGATTGGGATACCGCGGCTTCCTGAACGCCATTCTTCCGGAGTTTCTTTGATCTTGGAAAGTTCCCTTCGCAAATTAAGATGAAAACTATAGTCAGCGTACTCTTTAAAGTGAAACCCTTTGTCAAGGAACCTCTGAAGCAACTCTTCACGTGGAAACTCTGCTTCCCATTCAACTGATTTTGGATTCCTTTTAAGATAGTCTTCGTCAAATTCAGCAATGAGTGCCTCCGTTGTTTGCGGACCGTGATAAAGTGCTTCATATTTCAATACCCTGGTCCAATCGGCTGGAGATGGATCTACAGCCATTTTTGGAGGTGGTATCTGTGCCATTTTAAATTGTTCCGCGATTTCTGTATGGGCACGCTGGTATCTTTCGCGCAAGGTAGCAATCTTCTCTGGCGTGTCTTGTGGATGAGAACCTACCATAATCTCTGTTCTTGCTGTTATCCATTCTTTCCAAGTTGAGATATGCTGTTCTTCTCTGCTCTCTATCCATTCTTTCCAAGTTAAGATGTGCCTTTCATCTGTTGTTATCATTTTCTTCCAATGGAGTTTTTTTTCTTTCACCGATGCCCCTTCGTATTCGATCTCCTTCCTCTCTAACTGTGGAAGAACAAGTTTCACAACATCAGTGTGAGAGAGAAGGAAAAATGCAGTACCAAGGAAAATTAAAATAGGTATTGCAATAAGGAGGAATTTGCTATTCATGGTTATTTCTCCTATAAAGTCCTTTGCGGTGCCTGCAGCACCGCAAAGGACATGTGTTCAGTTGATCAATGATCTTCATGGTGCAGTGTATGTACCCGTTTGGGAAGTGGTGATATCTTTAAAACTAAGATATACTGAGGCAGCTGAGTTGGCTCTCTCCTCGAACGAGACAGAAACAGACTGGGAACTTGGTATCTCCTCGGATGAAGGTAATTCAAAAGCTTCCTTATAAGGACCTACTTTCTGACTCTCCGACTTTGACGTGTAATCTTTACCTTGATGAGTAAAGGTCACACCGGCTCCTATGTCCCTCCACTCACCCCCGATCGTCAATATAAAAGAACTACTCTCCTCTTCACCGTATACTTCAACTTTCGTATCAACTTTTTCTGTTACCTGAACCCTGAGGAAAATATCCGTGTGACGATCCGGTTCATATCCTGTGTTGCCATCAATATTAGAGTCTGCCTCTTTGGGAACGTAGTGTCCGAGACAGCATTCTTCAGATCTGTCATCGTCCCATCCATAGTTATCACAAAGATCCCAATAGTTACTATGACGGTAATTGTAAGAGAACCGCGTTGCTGTCAGAGCTGCAGTTCCCTGCTCATGGATACCCTCGGGATCAGTATAACGACCTAGGCTGAGAACACTAACGCCCCCCGAAGCATCAATACTCTTAGCATTCACTCCAGCACTAAGTGTCCAACTGTCGTTGTCTTCATTATGAGAAATATAATAACTGCCGGAATAACCATCATCACTTATTGTCCATTCACCGATTGCGTTGGTAATCGGCAGAAGTGCCAATGCTACAATGGCAACAATAGAGAGGCACGTTAAGGTTAATGTGATCGTCAAATTGTGAAAACGCATGTTCAATATCTCCTTTAGTATTCAGCGGACGATAGGAGCATCCTACCTGTCCACATTTTGTGAGAAAACCCGGTGTCTTTCAACACCGTTGCTAACAAGAACAGGAGACGAGTCTGAGGATAGCATGTCTCCTTGTGAATATCAACCAAAAAAGTTGCGTCGCAACAAACTGCTCTGCGGTGCAACGCGAAAAGCCCGCGGACGAAAGCCACGCGGGCACGAAGAAAGGACGTATAGATTCTATACCGACCTTGTGAAGTAAAACACTTAAAATACTTAACAGGTGTAAAGTGGAGGGGGAATTGGCAGTGAGAACCCAGCGAACACAAGGCACCGGTGGACATCAACGCCAACCAGAGACACGGTGCACGCCATAACGAATACGGACTTTTCTATAGACAACCGTCGGTTCTTCACTTTCAAGCTCCTTCTGAAAAACAAACAAAGTAGCAGCTTTTTTAGCTGCACCATTGAGATTACGGTATAATTATATCGTAATCCCATAAAATTGT
>RKRO01000396.1 GCA_007571355.1 Candidatus Poribacteria bacterium
CCTACTTGCGGGGGGAAGGGGTATTTTCCTAAAAGTGTTCCTTCACGGTTCTCTCCGATTGTGCATTACCCGCGTCCAACATAGAGTTGACCAACAGGTAGAACGGTCGCGTCTAACATATTGATATGCGGTGGGAGGGTCGCCATCAGGACAGCGGCTTGCGCCAGTTCGTCAACGTTCATCATCGGCTCAACCGGCGGCTGCGCTTGATTTTGGTGCCGTTCAACGTAGGTATTACCGGGTTTCAAACAACTCGCCGTGATCCCGTGTGGTCTCCCTTCAAGTGCTGTTACCTGGGTCAATCCCCAAATCCCGAATTTAGTGGCACTGTAAGGGGCAGTGCGCGGACGCACCCGATGCGACGAGATACTCCCCACGTTGATGATACGTCCGCCTTCACCTTGCGCTTTCATAATCCGAAACGCTTCCCGCGTGCAGAGAAACGGCGCGCGAAGATTCACACCAACAACCCAATCCCAATCCGCTGTTGAGAGCTCATCTATAGGCCCAGCATTGAACGCACCGGCATTGTTCACAAGGATATCCAAACGACCGTATGCCGCCATCGCCTTTTCAAAGAGTGCTTTGATCTGTGCCTCGTCCGTTACGTCGGTTGGCACAGCCAACACCTTTGTGCCGTTTGCACGGAGTTCGTCCGCCGTCTGTTCAAGGAGTTCGGCGTTCCTTGCAGCAATCGTTAGGCTTGCCCCCTCAGCAGCAAGGCCTCTCGCTATGCCTTTACCGATGCCTCGGTTGCCGCCCGTTACAATCGCAAATTTTCCATTTAATTGTCCCATTATCGAGTCTCCCGTGTTGTAGCACAAACTGTGAGTTTGTGTCTTTTAACGCCAGTTTGCTTAACCATTTCGGCTGTGTTGCGGGTTCTATTTTCGCAGCACAGAAGCGTGAGTTGTAGCACAAACTGTTAGTTTGTGTCTTTTATCGTAACATCCGAAAATAAATGCACACTTTTATGAAGACAACCCCCCTCCCCCCCTTATCAGGGGGGAATCATAGGTGCATCGCTTCTATTTGATATGTTTCAATACTGATGGGTTTTACGATAAAAACAATGCTGTTAATAAAGATTCTGTTCTGACTGCTTGGATGCC
This sequence comes from Candidatus Poribacteria bacterium, assembly GCA_007571355.1. Taxonomy (GTDB): domain Bacteria; phylum Poribacteria; class WGA-4E; order WGA-4E; family WGA-3G; genus WGA-3G. The sequence continues at coordinate 1,113 of RKRO01000396.1, forward strand.
GTCGCCTGCAAGGCGCATGGCAGATATATGCGCAGATAGAAATGCCAAATCTTCAGCCGTATCAATATCATACCACGGCGGGAGAAGCCCAAGCGTCGCCTCTGTTGATTGAATACGTGTTATTGTCTGCCGAAGGACATCCGCTGTGCTCCACGCAATCTCCGAAAATACGAGTGGTACTATCGTTCCTAAATTCTCCACAGCAAAACCGATGAGGTAATAGCCACCGTCTACGCTCGGTCCGATAACGATGTCCCGTGTGTCCAGCAGCGTGATTGCTTCAGAGATATATGAAATCGGTAACGTTGGACTATCAGACCCGACGAGTAAAATCTTTGTATATCCGTGTGCCGCTGCCCACTGCGTTGCTGAAGTGAGCCGTTCTCCGAGCCCATCTCCTGTTTGCGGGATATAGATAGCCTCCTCTCCGATTAACGCTTGTAGATCGGGGCGTGCTTCCGGTGGCGTGTAGGCAATAACGATGTCTATGTTCGGAAGTTCAGCGAGTGCCGCGCACCCGTCTATAAGAAATGCAGTATAGAGTGTCGCCGCTTGTTCTGGTGAAAGCGGCGGTACAAGCCGCGTCTTGACTCGGTGCGGTGTTGGTTGCTTCGCGAAAACAGTGAGACAGGTTTTCATCGGAGTAAACGCTCTATTGCTATAGATGGAGTGCTTGACGCAGCCGCGCCAATAGCCTCCAAACATAAGGCTTTTGTGGCAGGCTTTCCGGTGCTTCGCGAGTTCTAATATAAAGGTCTACCATGTCCTCAAACGCAACACGCAGTTGATCATCGGTATCCCCGTGGAAACCCGATATAGCATCAATATTGACAATACGGCCGACAAAACATTCATCTTCCTCACTATAGGTAATTTCGGCTGTATAGCCTCTATATGTCATTGTTTTCATGATGTTATTCCTACCTCTTTTAAAAATTCTCGTGCTTCTCGAACTTGATATCGTCTCGATTCTTTCCGCGGATGTGGCCGATGAAACATTGCCTCTTTATCTTTCAGTTTGAAAGTCACGGAAGATCCGCGGCCTTCTGCTTTTGTAGCACCAAGTGCCATAAAAAGAGATTCAATTCGCCGCCATTGCAACGTCGCCGGGACTTGTGGACTAAAAATGGCATCCAATGTTCTTTGATGTTTTTTGTTTAAACGTCGATTCATTATTGTAGCCGTAAATGTGCTTCGGCTGTTCTATATGTCTGAGAGGTAGTATGCCATCGGTTTCTATTCCGCTTTTACACGTACTTTAGCATATACAGGCTAAACTGTCAAATTTGAAAACTGGAGAGTAAGTTGGATTGGGTCGGATCCGGTGGGGGGAAGTGTGTCTTTCCTTGTTATGAGGGCAAGGTAATGGTGCTTATCACAAAATAGCTGGGCATCCATCACCCCATTTTGGGACAACGCAACAAATAAAGCCGCAGCACGGGCTTGACAATTGATAGAACGCTTCGGATTAAAGACGATATCCGAAAACCCTTGAAATCCTTCAAACTCTTTCAGGAAATCCCTTTCTTTCTGGAACAGTGCCATCATGTATAACCAGTCATAGAAAGCCGTCTTCGGTTCAGTCGGGAAATCTTCGCCACAAAAGTTGAAAGCAACTAATTTTCCCGAATGCTGCAGCCGCTCATCCGTTTTCGCCTCTCGGCTTGAGACCGCGTAAAGTTCATGATAAGGCCCGCCGTTTTCAAACACTTTGCTACCCTGATATGCACATTCTACGCTCATTCGCTGTCCATCCGAAGTTTTCAACGATAGATTAAATGCACTCAACGAAACCCCAAGCTGTAAGGTCGATTTGCTGGATATTTCCAAAATCGGAGCGATTTTATGCAGTTTTTCGGCAGCTGCATGCAGAGACGCAATAGACTTTTGGATCTGCGATTTTGAAAAACCGGGGTACCATTTGAATGCGATGTCTACAGTGTCAACATACGGAAACCCACTGAAATTGGGGGTAAAAATGGGGCGGTTTGCCACTGTGCTTTGCTCCTAAAAAGGAATGTCATCATCAGAATTAAAAGATGTTCCCGCCACCTCTTGAACTTCGTTTTTTTCAAGGTACGAAAGAGGTATACCGTCGTCGTTAAAATCTTCATCTTTCCATACTCGCCAGTCCTCTCTAGGCTTGTATAACGCTAACCAGTGTACTTGGGCACACTCCTTAGCGTTAAAGACTTCACAGTCAGCATGGATATTGTTAGGGCACCACTTCTCTTGAGCGGCTGCATCCCAAAAATGGATAGCCTTGATATATCGCGCTGGAATGGGATCGAAGACAAGCACCTCAGCTTGTGGATGTGTCGGGTAATTGCGAGGTATTCTCTTATGTTGGATATTGTAGAAGTCTTCAAACATTCCTTTTAATGCCTCAGGTTTTTTCCTATCCTCTAACGGAGTGTTACGCATACGCTCCTGCGCTGCATTCTCCTTGCAAAACGCGCAATCTAATTCCCATAAGACTTTTGCATCAAGAATCAGAACAACCCATTGGGAGTCGTCAATTCCTCCAGATGCTTTTTTCCGTTGTCTAATGCTATAGAACATTTGGTAATTGGGGAAACTAATGCTCAGACAAACCGCTTTCGGACATCCATCAGTTCTCTTATCGTCGTTCCACCAAAACTTTTGTCCGCTCGCTTCCAGAACATTCCGTCCTATTAAACCTCCTTGTGCAATACTCTGGAGGTTTTCTACTCGGGTAAAATGACAAAGGGTTGTGATAGAGCGTTCTTTACAAATTTGTTGAATTTGTGCCGCGCGATTCTGCGATTCAAATGATTGCCCTGGATGGGTAGTTTGGGTATTACCACCTATGAGATCGGTTTGTGGTTGCATTTTGCCGCTACCACAGTATTTACTTGTATCCCACAGCAGAACCGTGCCATCCGCACTGCCACTGGCAAGTGTGCATCCATCCGGGCTAAACGCTAGGCTTGTGACATCATCTGCGTGAACAAGAAGCGTGCCATATCCAGAAAAAGTGTTCAAGTCTTCCTCTGTTTCGACATTCTGTAAGGAAATGGAAATGTCGTTTAATCCCATAGTCCATGACTTAGCCAGAATGCGTCCATTTGGCAAAAAGCATGCCCTATGGACACCGCTGAAACCCACGATATGACATGCGCTCCCCAACGGTTCACCGCGTTGCATATCCCATAACTGGAACGCCGCCTGTCTGGACTCCCCCAGTCCCGCCCTTAAGGAGAGCGGTAAATTTATTACGAGCGGTGAATTTATTACACTGCCGCTAGCAAGTAGATTTCCATTACAATTAAGTGCTATGCTTTCGACACCAAGGTTCCGTAATAAACTTTCTTTATCTATAATATCCAAGTTTTGTAACAGTCTACCATCTTCGGTATTCCACAATCGCACGGTTCCATCAGTGGAGCCGATAGCGAGACGAGTCCCATCACCACTAAACGCGCCGCTTTGGCCTTCATGTTCGTCGCCTTTTTCGAGATGGACACCGTGCACATAATGATCACCAGGATGCCAATCACGCGTAACCGACGAAAAACTAAGCTCTATTTCGGACAACCATGGCTTCTTATACATACTTTGGTTTTCCCACGAAAACGGCTCCAACTTGCTTCCGGCAGCAAAAACTCTCTCATTATCTTGAAATACAACACCATAGACACAGATACCGTATTGATACCCAGTCTCTAGTAGGGTTTTGAGGTGTTCACCGCGACGTG
>RKRO01000069.1 GCA_007571355.1 Candidatus Poribacteria bacterium
CCCCCCTCCCCCCCCGCAAGCAGGGGGGAATCAGAGGGACCTCGCTTCTATGGGATGTGTTTCCATAATTACTGGCTTTACTATACAACTTATAACCACAACTAATGTTCCGTAAACACACGCTTTTCTTTTTGCTTATCATACTCGCCTTAGGCCTCGCGGTTAGTGGTATTATCAATATCCACTTGGAGCTGCGACTGCTCGCGCTTACACCGAAGATTTTCAAATATAGACGGCTGATCCAGAAATATGCTGTTAAGGAGAATGTGGATTCACGGCTCATCTGTGCGCTGATCGTGCAGGAGTCCGGATTCGACGAAAATGCAAGAAGTGTTGCGGGTGCGCAAGGCTTGATGCAACTGATGCCGAGAACAGCAAAGGAGCTCGGCGTTGAAGATCCATTGGATGCGGAGCAGAATATCGCTGGCGCAGCACATTATCTACACACCTTATACCATGCGTTCTCAGACAGTGATGATGACCATCGGCATCGGTTGGTGTTAGCAAGTTACAACGGCGGTATCGGACGTGTCCGAGACGCGCAAACGCTTGTCCGACACGGGAAAAAAGCCGATCCGCTTCTATGGGAACCTGTACGTGGTGCGCTTAGCCAACTGACGAAGGCGCATGCGGATCTGCATCGCGAAGTGTGGGGCAGCGCGAGGCCACCGCACGGTTATTTTGAGGGGTCTGATGAAACGATAGATTATGTCGCGCGCGTGATGCATTACTATGGCAGGATCTGCTTCTATAGAAATGTGCTGTTCTTTCTTTAACGGAATATCTCATCCAATTGCGTCGCACGATAGGCGAAAATCTTCTCGATGTCTGGCCGCACGAAAAATTTGTTAACGAGCCCATCTCCCCAGACAGCATACGCCACCGAATCCCCTATAACCACACCGTTTTCGGTTTCTTCAAAGGTGTGTATATGCCGCCAGTGTCGGTAGGGCCCGCGGCGTTGTTCATCCACAAAGGCGTAAGGGGGATTCCACGTTGTAATTTCACTCTGCCAACGGAGCGGAATCCCGTGAAGTTTCAACCGATAATCGATGCGCGTTCCGGGGGACATCTCAATCGGTGCAGGGGTTAGGACTTCAAAACGGAGCCACGGTGGTGTTATCAGAGCAAGGTTATGCGCGTCAGCGAAGAACTCAAAAACCGCTGAGAGGGGTTGATCCAGCGTCTGTTGTGTTTTGAAATGGAACGTTTTCATTTTTATTTTAGAATCTAAAGTTATATTTACAATTTGGCAACCCATCTACAAAAATGTATTCTCTCATTATACCCGCACGAGCGATTGCCTTGCAAGCCTTTTTTGTGTCTGTGATCGGCTCGGTCGCGCGCCGCGTGAGTGTCAATACCGGATGGTGAGGCGGAGCGTGCGCTGTTTTCCATCGACCGCGCGGAACGTTTGTGACGCGCGCGTGGGTTTCCGCCTTCGCCGTCAAGGAACGATACACACGGAAAATGAGGAAGAGGTGAATGGTGAAGAGGACTTTGTTCCATCAGTATCCGCTGACCCACAACCAACAACCAACAACTAACAACTAACAACCCATAAAAGCAAGAGAAACGCGCCCGCTATCACAAGACAACCGGCGCGTCTGAAAAAAGGGGGAAAATGTGAAAAACATGGGACGCTACGGTTTCTGATGCCACACAAACTGCCCCCCCGAACACGTGCCATCGCCCGAAGCATCTTTTATGGCAGGTCAAGATATTCGTAAGGGTCTATCGCCGCATCATCAAAGTGAACCACGCGCGCACCTGGCATTGCGCGCAACTCGATATGCGGATGAGAAGCGATAACACGAATCTGAACAACGGAGCCATCATCGTTTGTTTTTTCACGGTATCGGAAGTAAGCTGTATTTGGGACATGCAGCAAGACTTTTCCATCAACCATATATGCGCCATAGAACCCGCGTTCGCCCTCATTCCATGCCTTTATCATGACTCGCATGACCAACTCGTCTTCTACATTTTTACCTGTCCAAGAGAAGACAGTACGCGACTCCATCAGCGGTAACTCTTCAGGCACCTCAGGATAGGGTCCAAAGCCATGAGGCGAGACCGGCACGTCTGCCGCGGGTGCTTCTTCCGCTGAAACAAAATCATCGGGGACGAACATATCCGCGCGGTCGACGACCGCGTTAGGTAACGCCTCGGTTTCATCGGGCTTATGTGTGTCCCATGTTTCGTTCGGCGTGTTCACAAGACCGGGGTTTTCGCTTTCGCTCGGAACGGGCACCACGGGGGCTGGGTGACTCTCGTTCTGTTTTTCGCGTCCCTTTAAAAAATGATCGTGTCGTGCCATCTCTCTATCGGTGACGCGGTCAACGTGCCAACTAAAGAGCAGGCTGCCCCCGACAACAAGCACAAAGAAAACGAGGCCGGCTTGTATCAAACGACTGGACAGTAAATCTCTAAACATATTCTCACCTCTTCCATCGGTGTCTGTCACTACATTTTAGAGAAAAAAACAACGTTTTCTTGATTCCAAAACGACTTCTTCCGTCATAAAACGTAGCATCTGACCGCCGTAAAATCTTACCTTCTCATCTGACAGACAACGGACACAATTATAAAAAAAACTATCAATGATAGTGACGATATTATCCGATGAGCAGAATACGAAAAATTGACTTCTGTCACTCTGCTCATCAGAAAAATTATCAGAAGAATTAGACCCCCGAAGAGTGTCTTCATTCGCATCACCTCTAGGGACATTCTGAGCATGTCGGTACGGTAGCAGCTGGATTTATAAACGATAGGTTGTTTGAACACGATTTTTGTAAAGGAATTTGGAAGTCCAATTCTGCCCAAGTGTCATCACAGTTTTCGCAAGTGACAACGGTATAAAACGCCGCTGTATGTAAAGGATCACCTAGAAAAAATGTACAGATGCCATCCCCTACAAGTAGGTCTGACAAGTCAGCCCCACATATACACGTATAACAATAGTCTCCCATATCTTCAATGTAATCTGTGCCACAATGTCCTGTCGTCGTTATCGTGCCGGCATCCTTTGTGCAACACTCATATTTCTTTTTATGCGGACGCTCATGAACAGATTCTTTTACTTTCTCTCCGCACGTATCGCACGCTTCGCAGCATTCCCCAGGGCCGGTCCCCCAATCCGTACTCTCATAATACTCGACGGGCGGACACCCAAAATCGGATATTGGAATATCAAAGACAGTCTCCCTGCGCATTTCAGTATCACATAGACCACACATGACGATTTTTACTTTTTTCTCACGACACCTTTTCCACATATCATCTCGTTCTCTACCACAAGTGGAGCACTGCTCATGGTCATAGCAACGTTTCTGTGTGGGGTTATCATCGTTATAGGTCACCCAACAACCCATACGATCATTGGGTGTTTTACTCACTTCGTCATAACCTTCTTTACCACAAAAAAACTTCGGACACTCCCATTTCTGATACGTAATATCATAATGTTGATCATCCCAATACTTCATACAATGACCACAGTACCCACTCGGGCTTTGTATCTGGAAATCCGCTTCACTCACAGTGAACATTCCACTAAAAAAAAGACAGAGCAAAGGGATCGTCATCAACACTATCCCTGTTAAAACTTTATAAAAACGAAAATGCAATGCTTTTATCATTTTCTCCTTTATTTCACAACTCTTGCGCCGAACCCTGCATCTGCCAATGCAGTTATCAGCACATCACTTTTGAGGTTACTCTTCACAATCACTTTTCGGTCTAAAACCGAGACCGAGACAATCTCTAACTCACCTTCAACGGTTTCAAGTGCAGACCGCACTTTTTCCGCACAACCCCCTCAGTCCATACCTTTGACGGTGAATGCCATCACTTCTGGCGTGGGACTGCACCCGATACACAGCATACTGGCGAGTACAAACAACACAAACGATATACGGGTTACGGTTTCCATGCCGGCACCTCCCACATCTCACACGAGGTGCGCAGCAATGGACGCACCATCTCACAATCGGGCGGTTTCACATCCGGGATGCACGGTGTGCGCGGGGAACACTCGGACATCGCCGCACGTGCGCGGTAGGCGAACATCACCGACACGGCGAGCAGTCCACACAAGAAAACACTCAAAAGGATTTTGTGTTTTACAGCGGGTCTCCTTCTTTCTCAGAACAAAAAAAACACATCAGGGGAGTCTTGCCTGAAAACAACACAGAAAAGGAAAGGGTCGGGCAAGTCGTCCCATGAGGGTGCTGGTCTCTGTTGGTATAGCATATAAACCCGTTACCTGCTATGATAGAAACCAGCACTGCTATAGTCCAGTTATGGCAGTGCGCTGCGTCGTCCGGTGCCGTTCACACCGGCGGCGCATCTGTAAATCGTTAGCGGCTGCCATTGGCAAAACGTTTACGACACGCGCAAGAGATATACACAAGTGTAGCCTATATCTCTGTAGGTGTCAAATAAAAAAAGCCGCAACGGGCGGGAACAGGTTCCGCCGTGCGACATAAAAAACCCGCTATGCGATACCTTGTCTGTAGCAAAGGTTGCATGCGGGAACGAAGGGTTCTGGTGTATCGTAAAATACTTAACGCTTGTGAAGGAGAAGAGAGAGCAGCAGACAGGCTGGCCTGGCTGGGGAAATCCGATACGGTATGCAGCAATCGTTTTCTGCTTTCCATCCTTAGTCCTCTGTCGCGCTCAAACGTTAAACTTTAATTAATTATACACGCTCCAGGATCAATACCTTCGCCCCTTTATCCGGGTCTACTTTGAGGGGAGGTGTAGTGAATGGTGCCGATAGACCCCAGATGTTCGGCGATGGTGTCAATAACAATAG
>RKRO01000365.1 GCA_007571355.1 Candidatus Poribacteria bacterium
TCAAAGAGACCCGTCTGGGGTTCCGTCATTTAGCGTATGCTATGATTAACTTTCGTATAACTTTCAACCATTCATAAACCGTACTCGCTATGAGTTCATGAATAGCGGCACTTAACAGGAGAATCAAGACGAACATCCCGAAGACCCACCACCATCTGCCGCGAACTAATTCACCGCTGCGTTTGAAGGCATTTCGCACGTTAGTTTTCTCAAGCAAAAGGACTTCAAAGACGAAACCCCAACGCACCGCAAAATAGATTGAGAACGGCACAAGGGCGAAAGGAATGAACAGGACTGATATTGAAGATATTCGGCGCACTCCAAAAGATGCTAAAAACAGCAAGGAACCAATGAACGGAATTATCAGGACTGCAGCCCATAGGAGATAGCCCCCTAAAAGATCCCAGAACCGTCGGAGCGTTTGCTTCAATGCATCAGTACTTGTAATATGTCTGTCCAGAAATAGCGCAGCTGTAGCGATGATTACCCCACCCATGCTAACCAGCACAAAAGGCATACTAACGAGGTTAGGTACAAGGCCTTTTAGATTAGAACCCTGAAGAAAGCCCTCTAACGAATATGTTACGAGACTTCCAAGGAAATAGACGGTGAGAATGCCCAAAAACAGCAGAAAGTGTTTCCGGTAGAGACTGAAGATTGTGTCCAGAATCTCGCTAAACCTCATCGGTTGAAGTACAGGCGTATTGCTGTTGTTAGTTTGTACCGTATGGGTTGGACTTATCATATTTTTTTCTTACTTTGATTGCTTGTATTTTATCTCTTTACAGTTTACAGTTACCATCGTCCTGCGCGAATTCGGGCGCGTTGGCATTCGTGGTGTGCTATGCGTGCTTCTGTAAGCGCATATAGTGCCAGACTATTATTCTCCATTAACTTGATTATAGCGTTAAGTAGCATGTGAACATTTGCCTTTGATAATTGTAAAGGTGCTTTTTCTTCCTTAAGGCGTTGAATCTTTTCAGTAAGCCCCTGCACATCTTCGCGGACCCTTGTGAGAGCGAGAATCAGTTTAGCGTTGGCTTTAATGTTCGCGTCAATGATAGATTTCAGCACTGCCTTTTCTTCGTTAAGGTCTTTAAGTTGCAAAGAATGTCGTTGTATTGTTTCCGCGGCTTCACCGAGGTCCCCAATTACCTTTCTGTTTGTTTCAATCAACAACTTGGGGTCTATTATTTCTCCTCTGGTAAATTGAAGTGTATGCCTACTCGCCTTGCCTACTTTACTGAGAGCTTCGTTTGCTAACTTAAGGTGAGCACTTTCTTTCGCTATCCGTTGTTCAATGTGTTGGAGACGTTCTTCCAATCTCTCTTGACTTTGGTGGCTTTGGTTAGGCGTAGGTGTGAGTTTAGGTGTATAGATGACAATAATGATCATCACCAAGCAGGAGAGGACCACGGCACCTGCCACTTTTAGGTTCCTGCTGTTCATCATCATCTCTCCTTATCAGGTAACGTATGGGCAGCGGATTATATTATACGACTTTAGTCAATCCTTCTACGTTGATATAAGAACCATTCAACAACACTCAATCCAACAGCAAGGAACACCAAGTAGACCCACGGTGGATAGCGTAAGAGTGCCGCACCGCTCTGTGCTACGGATTCCTTTGTCAAGTCTTCAACTGCCGGATCGGTACCGATATGCGACTCTGTTGCATCAGCGAGGTTAACTGCCCACACCGTCCCACTATTATCTTCTGTAGAATCGGACGCTTCTGGTGTGGAATCCGCTGCTTCTGAGATTTTCAACGCGTAGAAACCCGCGCGCTGCGTCTGCTCAAAAAGCAGCGCGTCCCCCTCAACAGAAAATTCCCACGTTTGGTCTTCAGGGCCCGTGATTTTTACAAGTCTTGCGGAGTTTTCAGGTGAATCCGTTTCTGTCTTTAATTCCGGTTGCAAGATTGCATCTATTGATTCAATCTGCTGTTTTAGGACTTCTCCGGTATGGAGATGGTATTCCTCAATCTCAGAACGCTGTTGGAACCACTGGATGGTATTCGCGATAATTACCGGAAATGCAATGCGTAACGGCAGATCGGATTCCAAAATATTGATAGCAGCAAAGACAATTTTTTGGCTTGGATTAACATCAATAAACAATACAGGCGATTCAAATGAACGGGCAAGTACCTGTGCTGTTGGTGGAGGCGTAACTGCGTATGCCGCGCCGATTTGAACGTTTTCCAAGTGAACGTGCTGCAAAATAGGATGCGTCCGTTCCCAATCCGTAATAATCGATGTTTCCAACGCCGCACCGATATCCCATTGGAGGAACAGTTTGGAACCCCGACCGTTAGGTGTTTCGGACGAATCAACAGCCGGTGGATAGATAAACATGTAATTCCCATCTCCGAGGGTGGGTGGGCTGTACCGGTCAAAGATAACAACTTGATAACCCTTTTTTTCTTGCGAATTCGCACTTTCAGGAAGGACATCGGTTTCATATTCTATTGGTGTGAGGACAGTCAATTGGATCTGTTCATCAACAGCGAGTGCTTTTTGGAGAAATGGATTCTCTGCTGTCACAAGCAAAACAGGGATAAGATCGCGTTTCGGAAGTGTGGCATAAGCAATGTTGTCTGAGACCAATGAGTCTTGAATATCAAGCACCGCTTTGAGTTTGCCACCTTCAAACGCAAAATTGCTGAAAATCTCAGACCTACTTTCGCCAGGGGCAAGCGTGTAAGGACGGACATCAAAGAGGTTCTCATCGAAATAGAGTTCAACGTTGAATTTTTTCTCCGCCTCTGAGGCATTGACGACGCGCAGCAGGGTTTGGTAATCGAAGGCGTTAACGAGACTCTTTCGGACGCGAAACTTTGTAATACCAACATTGTCGCTCGTTTTTCCGATCCGTATCAAATGCCGTTTGATTTCGTGGGCAGGGGCTTCGGTATTCGTGTCCTGTTCCGGTTCGCTTTTAAGCTTCGCGAGCAATTCTTCTGAAACAGACTGAAAATCGCTGAAGATAACAATTTCAGGATTAGGTTTCGTTTGGGCGATCGCATCAGCCAAATCATAAGCCGGTTCAAGGTCCGTACTGATGTCAGTCGGTTGAATAGCATTAATCGCTTCTCGCAGCGATTTCTGGTGATTAGTAAAAGGGATGTGAATTATGGGGCGCGTATGGGAACTAATCACTGTCATTTCGTCCATAAAACGGAGTCCATCTACGCTTCGCAGGGCCCGCCCTTTAGCAACCGCTAACCGCGTGCGCCCATCCGTAGCTGCTTCAATTGCGTTCATGCTCGCCGACTGGTCAATAATTAAAACCAATTGTCGAGCAGATTTCGCTATGAAAGCAAATTGCGGACGCGCGATAGAGAGCACTAAAAGTGTCAGAAATAGAAGTTGCAGCAAGAGCGATAGGAGGTGCTTCAGTCTCTGGAACAGCGAGGTCGTCTGCCGTTCTCTAAAAAGTTCTTCCCAGAACATCAACGTAGAAACTGGTTCGCGGCGCCGACGCAGTTTAAGAATATACAGCGCGACAATCGGGAAAGCCAACCCAAATAGGAGCAGTGAGGTGGGGGATAAAAAATTCATATTTTAATAGTTGTCAGTTGGCAGTCCAGCTTTCAGTTAAAGAGTCACTTGTAGCAGTCCGTTTTATCATACCAACTACGCCTCTTAACTGACAACTGACAATTGAAAGCCTGTGTAACAGGTGAACCGAGAGTTATTAAGAGACAAAACCACCCATCCTGAAAATGCGTAAGATGAGTTCCTCAAAAGGGGATTCTGTCGTCGTCCGTACAAGGCTGATTTCACGTTGTGTGCAGTATAAATCCATGTCGTCGCAATATTTTTGAAACAGCACTTGGTACCGCTTGAGATGGTTTTCATTGATAGTGACTTGACGCAGCTGATTTGTTTCAACATCGATGAGGTGGTAGTCACCAAGCAGATCAGGGGCAACTTCTTTCGGGTCGATGATATGGATTACGAAGAGTTCATGCTTTTGAAATTTTAACACGTTCAGCCCGTTGGTAAATCCGCTCGGATCAAAGAGATCGGAAATTAGGACGACAAGGCCACGACGTTTAGTCGTATGAACGAAGTTGTGGAAGGCATTCTCCAAATCCGTTTCACCATTGCCGTTGAGCTGCTCCAGAAAATCAAGCACGGTAAAAATCTTTCCCTTGCCGCGCTCTGTCGGAAGTCGATTCACACCGGTGTTGTTGAAGGCGGTAATGCTGATCCGGTCAAGGTTGGATAGACCAATATAGGCGAGCGCAGCGGCGACACGCTTCGCATAAATCAGTTTCGGCAATTCACCATAGGTCATTGACTGGCTGGCATCAACGAGGAAGTAGATGTGCAAATCCTCGCGTTCTTCATAAAGTTTTAGCAGAAGTTCATCCAAGCGTGCGAAAGCGTTCCAATCAATGTAACGAAAATCGTCACCTGCGGTATAGTTGCGGTAATCGGCGAATTCGACACTGACACCGCGTCGTGTACTACGGCGTTCCGCCTTGATACGTCCAGCAAAAATCTTTTTGGAAACGATATAGAGATATTCAAGTTTTTTGAGGAATTCGCTGTCGAAGGCAGACTGTGTATCGTTCATCTTTTTTTACGATTGGGTTTTCGCCCCGATTTTTCCGATGAATTTCAAGAATTTGGCTATAATTATCGTAAAACCAGTAAGGATTGAAACACACCCTATCGAAGCGAGGCACCTCTGCTTCCCCCTAATAAGGGGGGAGAAGGGGTATCCTTGTCCAAGTGTGCATTTATAGTAAAGTCAATAATGATTGAAACACATCCTATAGAAACGAGGCACCTCTAATTCCCCC
>RKRO01000462.1 GCA_007571355.1 Candidatus Poribacteria bacterium
GGTTTGCTGTGCTCTCCCCGACCCACGCTGTATGGGGGTGATGTATCCTATCATCACTTATCCGAAAACCCTCAAATATCTACCCCGATAAAATCCAAAATGTAGACTGAGTTCCCACCGCAATATCATCTCTGGTTTTAAACAAAACTGTTCAGAAATTGAACACTAAAAACAATACAACTGTCTAAGATTCAGAGAAAACCCGCTTTTAAAAATATTTTGTTCTCAAATTAACTTTGGCATGAAACTTGCTTGCATATTAACACTGTGAACGGGAGAGCCTGCCTCCTTGGAGAAATACGGAGCGATGCAACGGGCTTTCCTATATCTCGATTCCTGCATCGCTCCCCCTATCAGTCTATTTGGAGAAAAATGATGAATAGGTGGAAATGTTTACTTTTGACACTCGCGTGCTTATCACAGATTGGCTGCACTGCACTTTTAACAGAACAGGTGTATGTTTTGATTGATCAACCAGTGAGTGAAAAGATGACTTTCAATGGCGAAATTTATTCGCTTCCAGAACGCGTGAACGTCCGGAAAGTAGTGCTGCTCGGCTCCGGAAAAATTAAAAACATTCAGATTCATACGCGCGATAAGAGAAACCGATGGAAACCGGTCAAGAAAGTCCCAGGCGGCATCGAATTCCCGTTTGCAATCCTACTGATCGCAAAAACAGACGCTATCAAAATTGTAAAAAATGACTGGAACCGGTAACATTGAGACGGTTCAATTTTACACCGTTGTGGATAAAGAAGAGTAAAAAATGATATACCGACAAATTTTTATATGTTTGTGTCTGTTCGTATTCATTGCGACCAGTGTTAAAGCATTACCGCCGCCTTCACCTGCGGGCGGCGGGATGCTGCGACTGGATGAAACGCACGATTTCGTTGCAACAGTTGAGGCATGGTTTTTCGATGAACAGTTTGAAGGATTGACTGCCGAAGCGTGGATCTATTTTGAAGAACCACCGCAATTTCTCTCGTTCTGGTCAATTATTGGACAGGAAGGACGCTTCGGTCTTGTTCTTCATGGAAATTCCGGTTCGTTAGGGGCGTGGGGTTATCACGAGGGGGCAGATGGTGGGATAACCGGCGGAGGACACGTGCCTCCCATAGGAGAATGGGCACATGTCACGGCGATCTACGATGCGTCAGCGGGAAAAGGACTTAACGGCAAGGGAGGCAACTGGTGCTGCCCCGGTGGCCATCTCATAAAATCCGCCAATCCGCTTCGGATTGGTGGAATCGTTCCACAAGATTTGGATCGAGGGCACTTCGTTGGGGACAATGTAAAATTTCAAGGGTACATTGATGAAGTTCGAATCTCCGATGTTGTGCGATACGTAAAGCCGGAGTGGAAAGTCCCGAAAGGGAAATTCGCGGTCGATGAGCATACGATTTCGCTCTGGCATTTCGATGAAGCACCAGGGTTAAGCCGTTTCAAAGACGCATCGGGAAATGGGCATCACCTGTGGAGAAGTGGGGTTATTGGCGGTTTAGCCGTCAAAGCACAAGGGAAGTTGGCAACCACATGGGGGCAACTGAAACAGTAAGGACAGGCATTACGCTTTTGGTATCCGATTGATTTGGACTGCGAAAGCTGCACTTGTTTGGGCATTTTTTTGGACCGCTTTGCCCTTTTTTGTGCAATTTAACACCTATAATCCCAGGATTATGGGCATATTTGGTATTGGCATGAAAATTGCTCAGTATTTTAGAACGCTGAGTAAACATGGCGGAAGCTTTCCTCCGTAAAGAAGCCCAGGGCGATGTAACGGCTTTCCCATATCCCAATTGCTTGGATCGCTCCAGCCATTAATCTGATGCCTTATATCTGAGGAGATAACACCATGAAGAAATGGAAATGTCTACTTTTTATGCTTGTATGTCTATCGCAAATCAGCTGCACAGCATTTTTTACGGAGCCAAAGTATACGTTGATTGATCGCAAAGTGGACGGGATGGTGACTTTCCACGGCGAAATTTATTGGCTCCCCGAAAGCGCGGACATTCGGAAAATTGTGCTGCTCGGCTCTGGCCAATTACAAAACATCGAAGTTCACGTTCGCGATAAGAAAAGAGCGTGGGAACTCGTTAAGAAGGTCCCCGGGGGAAGGCTTCCGTTTGAAATCCCACTCACTGCAGAGACAGATGCTGTCAAAATCATAAAACTCTCCAGAACAGCCGACAGCCGCATTGAGACAATTCAGTTTTACACGGCTGCGGATAAAGGAAATTAAAAATGATATATCGCCAAATCCTTGTAGTGCTTTTTTTCATGACACTAATCCAACTGAGTTCCAAGGCGTTTCCACCGCCTTCACCAGCAGGGGGTAACTATTTAGTGCTTGATGGTATAGACGACCATGCAGTTTTGGACTTTGAAGCCTTCGGTATACTTTTACCGGAAGGCACTGATGAATTCACCGTTGAGGCATGGGTATATCCGACTACACCGCCAGCTAAAAATATAACAGCAACGATTCTTAGCCAACAGGTGCGAATGACTGTCGTGAGTGATAAAAACGAAGGATATCAACACCTCAAGGAATCTATCGACTGGCAGAAGGGAGATCTGCTCCTGATAGCCAACGCACATGTTGCTGGCTGGGGGGGCGGTGCCATAACACCGTTCATGCCAGTGACACTCGCGTCGAATCAATGGCATCACATTGCTTATCAAGTGAAATGGGAGGAGACAGTAACGATTGTCAATGATCTTGCAAGGATACTACCGCAAGGAACAACTATCGGACATGACCTCTCTAAATTCTGGCGACCAAAGGATTTTACACTCGGCGGTTTTGGAGAGAAAATCGAGCTGCCCAACGCGCCAAATCGCTTTTGGGGAGCCTTTACTGGCTATATTGACGAGGTGCGTATCTCAACCGTCGCCCGTTACGATGTTCGCAAAAACGCCTTTATGCCGAATGAAAAGTTCAAGAATGACAGAGAGACGGTTGCCTTATGGCACTTTGATGAACCGAGTGGGTCGCGTCGGTTTTCCGACGCATCAGATAACGCATACCATCTGATAGGTAACGGTGGTGCGAAGACAGGCATTCCACTCGCTGTTAAGCCTGCCGGAAAGATCGCGACGCTATGGGGACAACTTAAGCAGTGAACCGCCCACTACAGGTAACGCGGGCGATTTCTCTGCAACTCGTAAAATGCTTATTCGGAAATGAGACAGTTTGATGGAAAGGCGAGGCAGAAACCGATGAACACTTTAAAACAAGCAATTCATCTTATGTTCGTCGGGACTTGCGTCCTGAGTATATCTGTGTTCTATGGTTGCGGCGCGAGCAGTCTCGGACCCTACCAACCGCTCTTGCCTGCCATTGAGAGCGAAGCGAAGTTTTCAAGCAGATTTCAATTAGAAGAAGAACCGCAATTCTTCTATGATCTTTACGGTAAAGAAATCCTGGAAGGCAGCGAACTCACTTCATACACCGATCAGAAAGAATTCGATCAGAACGGTAAATTAGTTGTTGGCTGGGGCGGACAACTCGATAGCCTTCGCTTCACGGCTCAACTGGACCGGACAATCATCGCTGAAGAAAGTTTTCTCGGTAGACATACCGAGTTTATTATTGGCGACCATCTGCGCCTCAAACCCGCTTCCCTATTTCCAAACCGATATATTTTATACAAAACTGAATTTGATGGACTTCGAGGGGACATCTCTTTTGCGCAGGAACACCATCTTTTTAGTTTCCTTCACTCACGTATTTCTAATCCGATTAGAATAACAGATAATGCACCACAGCGAAGACTCGGACAGGAACTTGGACGGCGAAACGGGTTGAACGCAACGTCAGGTGTCAGGAACATCGAAAACGCACGACTCGTCGGATTTCGAGGACAGGGACTCTTAGGCGGATTGTTCCGCATCGGATTTACTTATGTTAATTTGCATAAAGAACACCCAGAACGCCTCATAAACTCCCCTATGGGAACCGTTGCGAATACACCACCTGAAACGATATCTATCGTTTTCCGTGATGATTCGCCTGAAGATAATCACACGCGTGCCTTCACAGACTTTGACGCTTATGATCCTGACAGACACAGCCATCATATTCAAGCAGGAGTCGGTGCAGCTTTTAAAAGCATGAAAGTTACGATCGTTACACAAGCACTTGAAAAATTAACGCCACAAGCCGTAGCGGAAGGTATTGAACCCGAACTGCTACCGGAAGTGACGCACAGATTCGAGGTCTTCGCCGACGAACTTGTTCCCGTTGACCACGCCGGAGGGCCTTCCGAAGTCCGAGATTCGGTGGATGGGAAGTGGAAAATCGTCAACGGTTTCAATAAAATGAAATACGATCTTATTCTGACCGACGCGAAGATTAACATTGACCCGCGAACCGTCAAATCCGTTGTATTTGATATGATCGTTGCAGGCGATTATAATATCGCGGTTATCGGCTTTAGTGAGGCAAATAGGGCCGCGGAAAACCCTGATCTGCAAGAGTGGATTAAAACGACAGATGGTCGTATTCAGATGCCATATCGCGACATAATTCAGGCACCTGGGAATTACGGACAATCTCCAGATTATATCAGAAATAGGGAAAAACGGATAGACAATCCGACACAATGGACAGGTGAAGGGAGACCTCGGAACGTCCGATACCGCTATGGTGCCGCACGGGCTGCAGCACTCTATGGACTTGACCTTGAAGGAACTGTCGGCAATGTTTTCATCAGGACACACTACTCTGTTAACGGTAAATACAAACAGTACCCAACTATCCCAAAAGATAAGATCGGATTTAGTCGAATCAAAACCACTATTCAAGGCCCAGGCGGTGAGGAGCCAACAGGTGTCTCTATTAATTTTAGAGATGGACTCCCCGTCGATGCAAATGGTATCCCCACATATTCGGAAACCGAAGGCGAGCGTTTCGAGGCTTTTTTAGGCGGTGACGGTACCGATGAAGAGGGCGACGGAAAACTCGGTAGAGAAACTGCATGGTTCATCCAACTAAAGTCTCGCTTTAGCAAACTCCATTTAGAAGGTGTCTTGTACCACATTGACCCCGGTTACACAACCAACTACCTGAATTTCGGCGCACATCCGAACCGAGGCGAAATTTACACACTCGAACGCGGACGACCGGATAGACCTTTGGAAGAACAAATCGCGGAAGAGCTCATTCCGTGGGACGCGACCACTTATACGCTGGTTGAAGATGACGATGATGATAATGACTTGCCCGATACCATCAACTTCGATAGCGTAATTCCACACGCTGATGACCGAGATCAAAACGGAATATTAGACTATCAAGAAGATTTTCTCATTTTTGATGCTGACCCGCCTGTATTTACCAACAATACTGATCTAAATAATAACGGTATTGTTGATCCGATTGAGGATGACTTTGAACCAGAATACGAATACGGGATAGATCGTCAGGGGTATCACCTTAAAGCGAAATATAATCTGCTTGATAACCTTACTGTCCAAATTGGTTGGTTAAACGAAAGCGAAATTTCAAGCCGGCGAAAAAATAATTCCAAATACATACATGTTGCTTATAAACGCGACATTCCCGATTTTGGCAGCTTTGATTTCCAAAACCGATGGGTACGCGCGCAGGATAATATTCCAGATTACACAATTGTCTTGCCTGTTGGAGAATTGCAGCCGATTCAGATTAATGACGAACTCGATTTTTACAACGCACGGGTAAATACAACAACGCTTCAATGTCTCTATACCGCAGTGCGAAACTTGACCCTTGAAGCAAAATTCATGGTTCACATGCAAAAACAGTTTGAACAAGATGCAGAAAAGGCACTCTTTAGGGATGTTGAGTACGATCCGGCATCAAAAAGTTTTGAACCTGATGAACGCGTTGACTTTATGGTGCCAATTGAACAGGTCCGCGCGGATGCCTCCGGACGTATCTATCCCTTTTATCCCGATCACGGCATTAACGCACTTGACCCGACGGACACCGGTTTAATTTATAACGCTGCGAATTGGAAAAAACGGCGGTATCCTGAACGGAACATCCGTAATCAACTCGCCATTTTGAAGGCGAGATACGAGATTCCGCTTGGTGAACTCCGTTATGTCAACAAAATTGTTGAAGGCTTAACGCTAACACCGATGGTTAAATACGTCTGGGACCGCGCTTTTGACCGAAATGCTAAGGAAATTCCAAAAACACTCAATCCAGACCTGTTTCTTCCAACCGACGATCAACCGATTGAATACTTGCGATTCAATCGTCGGAGTCGCGAGGATATTCTCGGTGTGCGTCTCGATTATCAGTTTACGCAGCGGTTAAGTATCATTGGTGGATTCCAGTATCGGAAATTTACGAATCGGGATAAAAACTTTAGAAACTATCTACAAGCTTTCCCAGTGGACACTCGCGTGCCAAACCTATATCGCTCTGACTTGCGAACCCGTATTTTTGAAATCCAAGCCATCAGCAGAGGCAACTGGCTCGGTTTCTATGTCGTTATTCTTTCAGGTCACCGAAGAACCACGAATCTATTTCAAAGGACGACGAGTAATACAACGTTTGTTCGAGCGATGGTGGGTTTCTAATGCTTTGGAAAAAGTGTTGCCAACAGACGTATGACTGAATCGTTGACTGTCGGCGCAATGTGTAATTGGTTCTGTAGATGCGCTCTGTAGGGTGTGGTAGCCCCCAGAATGAACCGGGTAATCGTGTCATCATCTGTAGAGAGGCAGATGCCTGTCCCTTCTGAAACCTCCTCCGATACGCGAATTTCGCCATCTTTGATAATAAGGCTTCCCCGATGTTCCGAACCTTTGATGTTGATTGTCCCTTGCCAGTCCTTCTAATCATCGTTTTCGCCGAGTCGTTTCAAAAGTAGTGGCGAAAGTTCGCCAAGTAGCATCGGCAAGTTGATGATCTACCGAAAAGAGATGCGACGTGATTAATCCCCAATTCTGAGATCGGCTCACGGACATCCCGCTCGAACCGGCTGGTGCTGGCACCTAAAAGCAGTCCACCGCCATTTTCTACAAATTCGCGGATCAGTCGGAGCTCTGCATCGGTGTATTTTAGCGATGTGTTGCTGCAAATTGTCAGTACGTCGTAGTTCTTTAGCACAGCTTCGCTGAGATAATCCCGGTTATGAGTGGTTTGATAAATGTTGTCGGGCTCGATTCGTATTAATCCGCCTGACCAGCCGGTATCTCGTGAAGTATCAACTAAAATCCTAATTCGTTCTTTTTTCATCTGTTTTATTCCTTACTCATCAGATTGATCGCGGGTTTTGTTTATTAGGTTCACCTCGCGATTGGGTTTTGATCTTCAGTTGTCCAAATTTTGCTTAGCTCCCATGGTAATTGATCCCTTCTTATATTCAACTATACCGACGGTACTTTCTTCAACTTTTTTGTTGCACTCCGACTTTGAAGTTGCTATGATAGTTGTAAACCCGCACACTTTCTTGGCGAACTTGGAGATATACATGAACAACTATCGTGTAGCAATTATTGGCTTAGGTGGCATGGGTGGAGCCCATGCTGAGGCAGCACAGTTAGAGGCGAACTGCGAACTTGTCGCCGGAGCAGAAATCAATTCAGAACGTGCAAAAGCATGGGGAGAACGATTTGGTGTCAATGCCATCTATGACAACTATGAAAAGATGCTTGATGAAGAACAACCCGATATTGTGATTGTTCCAACACAGGCACCGATGCACTATCCTCCAACAATTGCCGCGGCACGGCGTGGCATCCACGTCTTCTGCGAAAAGCCGACCGCCCTTAACCTTATTGAAGCCGATGAGATGGTTGAAATCTGTGACCAGCATCACGTCAAGTTCGCCATTAACCACATCAAACGCGCCAGTCCTTATAATCGTCATGTGCTTTCGCTGATTGAAAAAGGCGAAATCGGCGAGGTGGTGTTGTTGAAAGCAACCGATAAAGGTGGACGCAAGGTAGGGAACTCACTCATGGAGATGGGCACGCACCTCTACGATTGGTTGCGTCTCTTTGTTGGTGATGTCGAGTGGACGCATGCACACCTTGTGCAGATGGATGGGCGAGAATCAACCGTTAATGACATCAAACATACCCAAGAGGTCCACCCGCACGACCGAGACGCTGGGCTTGTACTGGGTGAACGTGGACATGCTTCTTTCCGCTTCAAGAACGGCATTCATGCCGATGTGCAGTTTATTGCACAACCACAGACCAACGATAACGCCTATGGGATTGACATTATCGGGACTGAAGGCAGAATTGCCATCCGAGAGAGTGTCGGCACAACGATGTTTATCCACAAAGGACAACATAAAACACCCGCAGAAACGTGGGAACCGGTGCATCTTGCCTCCGAGGACCTTGATGAGCAGGGAAACCCGCGAGATAAAGCATCAATACGATTGCTATTGCAACGCCTCATGCTACGCGACCTGATTGAAGCCATTGAGAAAGATCGGGATCCATTCGCGAGCGGCAGAGATGGTCGCGATTGCCTTGAGATGATTCATGCAACATGGGAATCGCATCGTCAGAAAGCACGGGTATATATGCCACTCACACCACGTGAACACCCACTTGAAAGATGGAGAAGGGAAGAGGGTGCTTAGCGCACTGATTCACTATCAAAAAATAGGAGCGATTTATGCAACGTTTGGATATCCTTCACCCGTCGATTGACGATTACTTACTTGACATTATCCCCGAGCGCGATGAAATACTCACAGAGATGGAAGCACATGCGCGCGCAAACCGGTTTCCGATTGTTGGACCGCTCGTCGGGCGCGTCTTACATCAACTGGTGCTGCTAACAAACCCGACACGGATTTTCGAGATGGGTTCAGGCTTCGGCTACTCAGCGTATTGGATGGCGAAGGCTCTCCGAAAACCGGAAGCCGCTATCATCTGTACCGACGGTTCACAAGAAAACGCAGACCGCGCAGCAGGGTACCTTGCACGCGGCGGTATCGCAGATCGTATCGACTACCGCGTCGGGAATGCCCTCGAAATCATTGACGAAACTGAAGGTGCGTTCGACATCATCTACAACGACATCGACAAAGATGGGTATCCAGAAGCATTTCAGAAAGCGATTCCGCGACTCAGAAGCGGTGGACTGTTTATCACGGATAACATGATCTGGGGTGGACGCGTCGTTACGCAGGAACCCGGCAGCAGTCCAGAAGGACTCGATGAGCAGGAGCAGTGGTTCCACGCTGCAACGCTCGGTGTCAGAGAATTAACCGAGCTGCTCTACAGTTCGCCGGATGTATTCACAACGATTATCCCGCTGCGTGATGGGGTCTCGGTTGCAGTAAAACGTTGAAGCCGCTGTGTTGGCACGGTTGAAAAACGCCCCTATCGCGATGATGTCGGTTTCAAGTGTTGCTTAAGGAACGTTTTTTGTGCTTTGCTGGATGCTTCTAAGTTTTCTCCTGTCTCAAATGCCTCTACGTTGCCAGTTGTACCGAGCAGAGCGACGAGATGTCCGCCAGCAGAATTGAAATCAAAGAAACTGTCAACTGCATGGCTCGTTTTGGCATCAACTGCCCCCAACGTTATTGCGTATTATCTGTGCCTTCAACAACGGTTTCGGCCGGTTTTGTGTCTTCGGCAATCATCTCCCCCAGCTCAGTTCTCAAGCCTTGGATCTGGGAAATCTTTTCGGCTATCTTATCGAACATTTCTTGCTTGGATTTGATCCCCGCGTCGATGAGGAACGCGGTCGCTTCAGAACGACTGTTAAATTGTCCGGATGCCACAAGTTCATCAATCCGGCTGAGATTCTCCGCATCAACTCTGACCATAACGACATTATTCCTTCTGCCTGGCCCTCTTCTGTGCCGATGCTGCCTGTGTCTTTCACGGTGTCTTCTTCTTTCTTTTCTTGCATTAGATTCTGGCATTGTAAGCCTCCTTTTTTGTTAAAATACAAGATAATTTAATTACGTGTAATTATTATACAGCATTACATAGCAAGTTGTCAAATTAAATTTCGGTTGTTTAGAAGATTGACAGGGACTGAAATTTGGCGTATAATAGCCTACAGAAGGCTGTCAATGAGATCAAAATTTTGAAATAAGGAGTTCATCCAAATGTCGACAATGAAATGTAATAGATGCGGTTCCGAGAAGGTTATGACCAATCTACGGGTTCAGGTTGGCCACAATCCAGCCATAGGAGCCAGAGGACAAGATTTAGAGGTGGAAGTACAGAGGAATCCCGATGCCCTGATTTTTAAGCAGACGCAAAAAGAGGCATTGAGAGCAACCGTCTGTGGGGAGTGTGGCAATGCCAGTCTCTCTGTCGAGAATCCACAAGCCCTATGGAGAGTCTACACAGAGCGAAAAGATTCATAGGCCCCGTTTCAGTGCCATCATAAATAGGATACGCATGCCTTTTTTCACGCCTGACTTCTGAATTCATACCTACCTTTCAGAATTATGCACCTTTTTTAGTAGAATTCGCGTCACTATATGGCAGTGAATAATTGATAGGGCAACTCTTTGAGGTTTGCAGACCTATCTATTCGCGAACACGAGAAAGTTACCAGTTCCAAATAGTCTTTCTGGAGATAGTAGACGATGAAAAATGATGATGTTGTCTTGATTCAACGTACCCTTGCCGGTGATGAGGACGCTTTCGCGAGTTTGGTTAGAAAGTACCAACGGCAGGTCCACGCATTCGCACGGCGGAAAATCGGGGATTTTCAGATCGCTGAAGACATTACGCAGGAGACTTTCCTGCAGGTCTATCAGAAACTGGAAACCTTAGCCGATCCGACGCTGTTCTCACAGTGGCTCTATACGATTGCGAATCATCTGTGTATCGCATGGTTCCGACAAAATCGGTTACAGACCGAACCGCTCGAAGAGGATTGCATATTCGGGATAGAGACAGAACCTTATTCTCGGTATGTCGCATCGGAACAGGCGAAAATCGCTGCTGAAGCGCAGCGCGACCTCGTCGAAAAACTCCTCACAAAGTTGAAAGCGAGTGCCCGAGAGGTTATCACGCTCCACTACTTTGAAGAGATGTCATCTTCAGAAATAGGTGAACGCTTAGGGGTCTCTGAAAACACTATTAAAAGCAGGATCCGCCGAGCGAGACAGCAACTCAAGAAGTATGAATCTATAATCGGGGAGGTATTAGGCATCGCAATTGAATCGGAAGATCGCTCCCCCAAACATTTGAACGGAGGTATTCGGATGAAGTTAACTTTTGAAAGAGACACCCTTTTGTCGTCCCTACAAGCACTGCAGAGTATCGTGAGTAAGCGAGAGACGGCACCGCCCCTCTCAAATGTTCTCATCCAAGCAGAAGAGAGCACGATTGAGTGTATGGCAACGGATGCGGAAATGGGGATCAGAATGAAAGTTGGCGGGACTGTCAAAGAAGCGGGATCAATCCTCGTTCCTGCCGAAAAATTGCTGGATATCCTTAAAACGTGGCCGGCTGAAAAACCGATAGACTTCGCAACGACAACAGACGATCGCATCCAAATTACATGCGGGGACAGTAGGCGCACAATTGTTGGGTTTCCCGACAAAGCGTTCCCAAAACTCCCTGCCGTTGATACAGCAGCATTCGCTATCGATGGAGAGAACCTCCGGTCTGTCCTTCATAAAACTGGATTTGCTGCCTACACGAAGGAAGATCGTCGATTTCTAAACGGGCTCTATTTTAACTTTTTTGAAGATAGAACAGAAGTCGTTGCAACCGATGCAATCCAACTCGCGCTTGCTCATTGTGAACCGCTCCAATTGTCCGAGAATAGGGATGGATTCATCGTCCCGCTCAAAGCGATCAAAGAAATTGAGCGAACCTTTGCCAACGCCCCTGAGATAAAGGTTTCACTTATTGAGAACCAAATCCTCTTTGCAGATGCAGACACCACACTGACGACACGACTGGTGGATGCCAAATATATAGAATACGATAAGGTCATTCCAAAATCTTTTGAGGGTCATGTCGTTGTGTCGAAAGCATCTATTATGGACACAACGCGTGATATTTTTGAACGCGCAAATCCAAAAAACGCTCTGGTCTGTTTAGAAATCAATCCGCAACAGATCCGGATATCAGCGAAAACTTCTGAGACAGATGACGAAATACATGAGACCTTAGCAGCCGAGTCTGGCACGGGGAGTGTCCGTATCGGTCTGAGTGCGCAGATGCTGATAGAGACACTTTCCCATATTGAAACGGAGTCTGTATCGCTGGCGTTCACGAATGCGTTGAAACCTCTTGTTGTTAAACCGATTGGTGAGGAAGGACATATTTGCGTCCTCTGTGCAATGCTCTTGGATTCCTAACCGGGAGATTGAATAGATGCTTGCTGAACGGTTCAGTCAAAAAGGTAGCCAACTGACATATCTATTATCTGATTTCTCAAGGAAATTCGAATGATATTTATCGAATCCATCGCCGTGGCAATTAGAGCATTGCTCGCGAACAAATTGCGTTCCTTACTGACGATGCTCGGCATTATGATAGGTATCGCTGCGGTGCTCGCAATGGTTGCTATCGGCGATGGTGCCAAAACGATTATCCTTGAGTATCTCGAAAAAATAAGCGGAATTAACGTCTTTACAGTTCTACAAACTTCTTTCAAATGGGTCGCAGGTCGCCGGGTCCCCGCACGGAGCGGAGAATATCTTAACTACAGCGACGTGCAGGCAATAGAGCAGGAATGCCCATCTGTGCAGATTGTTGCCCCCCGGATCCCAGAGTGGTCGCGTGTGCTGATGCAAACCTCAGATGGCAAAAACATTCGTGCTGGCTACAACGGTGTGGATGAAGATTACGCCGTAGCATTGGCGTGGGACTTGGCAACAGGACGGTTTATTTCTGAAGAAGACGTTAAAAATTCAACCAGAGTCATTGTACTCGGTGCGAATGTCGCAACAGGGTTATTCGGTGAAGTGTCTCCACTCGGAAAAGAGATTAAAATTGCTCGGCGTACAACGAGTGGAATAAAAGAACGCTTCACTGTTATCGGTACGCTGGTACCGCGCGGGCGGAGCCTTGAATTCGGATTTAGTTTTGACGATCTCGTTTTTATGCCGATTACCACTGTACAGCAACGTTTCACAGGCAACAACCGAATTCCACAGATTGCTGTTCATGTACACACCGTAGAAGATATGCCTCAAGCGATTGCAGAGGTTACAGCCGTTATTCGGAAACGGCACCGAAACCGAGACGACTTCTTTGGGACTTTCGATGTACGCTTAGGACTTGCACGCCTCATGAAGATCAGCACAGTCATAAAGACTGCATTAGGGGGTATCGCTGGTTTTTCACTCCTTGTTGGTGGGATCGGCATTATGAATATGATGCTGGTTGCTGTCGGAGAGCGGACCCGAGAAATCGGACTGCGAAACGCATGTGGTGCAAAGCGGGCAGACATTTTATTACAGTTCCTTAGTGAATCCATTCTCTTATGTAGCATCGGGGGCATCTTTGGTATCGGCCTCGGTGTATTTGCAAGTAAGGGGATGGCGCATATAGCAGTGCGTATTGTGAAAATCGTCCCTGAATGGCCCGCAGTCCTCTCCGTACAGTGGGCACTCATATCCCTCTTTTTCTCTATATTATTAGGGGTTGGTTTTGGACTGTATCCGGCTGTGAAAGCCATACGGATGTCACCAATTGAGGCATTGCGGATCGAATAAATCAGAAACGCAAAACCTTATAAACATTCGGTAAAGCGAAACAATGTTCCTGACTCTGATACGCCAAGAACTCTTGATTCATCTGATGAGTGCGCGTTTTTTTGCCTCCTTTCATGTGCATTTCTCGTCTTCCTGCGTTCGGAGGTCTAAATTACAAGACTCAGGCAAACATTTGCTGGCGAGGTTTCCTAACCTCGCTCCTCCGAATGATAACATCGCTATTCTACAAACGCTCCAATATATGTTATTAATTCCTATGGACCATCTTCGCAAATTATGCACCTCTTTTCCGATAACTCGCGTCTTTAATTATAAGTGAACAACATGCCCGCTGGAGTTTTTTGGTGAAAAACGAAGATGTTGTATTAATCGAACGTATCCTTGCAGGCGATGAGACTGCTTTTGAAAGTTTAATTAGGAAATATAAGAAGCAGGTTCACGCGCAGGCATTGAGACAAATCGATGATTTTCAGATCGCTGAAGATATTGTGCAAGAGACCTTCCTGCAAGTCTATCAGCGATTGGAAACCTTGGAAGACCCCAAACGCTTTCCAAAGTGGCTTTATGTAATTGTGAACCGACGCTGTATCGCGTGGCTCCGCAAAAATAGGCTGCAAACCCAACCGCTGGAAGAAACTGACATCTCAGAAATAGAGACAGAGGCGTACTCCCGATATGTCGCCGCAGAACACGCGAGAACGACTGCTGAGGCACAGCGCGATCTCGTCCAAAAATTACTAACGAAGTTGAAGGAGAGCGATCGCGAAGTTATAACGCTCCACTACTTTGAAGAGATGTCATCTTCAGAAATAGGCGAATTCTTAGGCGTATCTGAAAATACGATTAAGAGTCGGCTACGGCGTGCAAGACAACGGTTAAAGAAGTATGAATTCATGATTCAAGAGGTATTAAACATCACAACCACAACTGAAAGCGAACATCGTTCTCAACGCCAATTGAAAGGAGAGACCATTATGACAAATGAAGTGAGAAACGGATCCGAGGTGGACGCAAGATTGGAAGAAATGCAGCGTCAGATCACCGATCTACAAACGCAAATTAAAAACATTGCGGCTAACCCGGGTGCTTCTAATAATTCAGATAAAAGAGAGGCACTTGATGCCTTACTCCGCCTTCCTCATGATGCGAAAGACCCGATCACGTGGTGCTATGCCGGTGCTTATCATGCCGCCTCTGGCCAGAGATCAAGCCGCGGCTCAGTCTGGACAACGAGCGTTGATAATTTCCTATCGAACGCACCGGATGCCGACATCGTGAAACTTGCGAAATACTTTACGAACCCCACCGTAGTTGCTGTTTTAAGACAGTTAGTGGGCGGCAGGAAATCGGTTGCAGATTTGGCAAACGGCTGTGATATTTCCGAAAGTGAGATGCAGGAAACCGTAGCACTGTTAATAGATGGAGCGTTAGTGAAGCGTACGGAAGACGATCTCATTGAACCGAAAAACGATGCCATTTTCTACTTCCTGAACTTCGTCGGTATGGTTACCGTCTATCTTAATCCTGAAGAATACCACTCTCAGGATTAAGTGAGGAGAAAACTGTTAGGGCAGTCGCGTTTCGAGCTTGAAGAAGTGAGAGATCACGCTAAGCTTGAAACACGACTGCCTTTTTGGAAGAAAAGCAGCGAAATCTTGGATTTCACCCGGAGAGACCACAGGATATGTGCAAAGAAATTGTAGAAACAAGAGGGGTCACCTTACTGAGGTGAATCAGAAAATTCAGTCTATTTAGAATTGACGACTACGAGCAACGGTTGGCAAGTTACAACACCGCCCGATTTACAGATGTTTGCTAAACCCTAAACTTTTTTTTACTCACGTTCATTATGCCAAAGAGGTTCTCGGATCATGTCAAGAATGCGTGCGAAGGGAAATCTAACCCGCCCGGTTATTGCTTTCATTAAAGCCATAGCACATACTTTTTACATGAGTCTTGATTTTTTTTTCTTGACATTTTTTCAAGATTTGTTATAATATTCTAAAGTTTGGACAACTTTCTGTAGCATAGGTTGTTAGCTTGTGCTGTGCCTTGAGAATTGCCGTTATTTTTTCAAAGTTTTGCGGTGTATGAAACTTGCCCAAAATCCATTGCGTTGTGATGCGAATTGTCCAAACTATCGTATAAAAGGCGGAACAGATACGATTATGAAGAACCGATCTGTAAATACATTTTACACCGTTTCTAACCGGAAGGCTTCAGCACCTGCTGAGCACACCTGGCGTTTCAGTCCCATTATCTCTCTACTAATCACAATTTACCCCCCCCCCCACTCATCATCTGTTAAGTAAAACGACTTCACAAAACAGTCTCGGCAATTTCGTCTGTGCGACTGTCTTTCGCCTGCCCGCGCTTTGCCCGCGTTGCAGGCTTTTTTTGTCGAGCCGGACTCTATTATTTCTTCTAAACTTGTGGAGATTAAATAGGAGGGGCTACTGTACTTGCCCAGAAGCTGTCAGAATTTTCGATACCATTATCAGACACCATACACCCCGCTCTATATCGGAGAACGATGCCATATCTAAATTACCAAAACCTTGAATGTATCTCGACGAAATTCGTCAATGAGAGTATCCAAATAAGGAGAGACTGATGAATGAGGCGTATGCACGAGTTCGTATAAATTCAATGATTGAATCCGCTGGGTTTAAAACATATAACTACCAGATTTCTGATCCATCGGTTGGCTATGAACATGATGTTCGTAACGTTATGATGCGTGAACGGTTGAATCAAGCAGGCAAAGTCCCTGACTACCATTTCTATGCGCCGAATTCTGCAACGCCCATGGCGTTTTTAGAGGCAAAACGATTTCAAGGTGTCAAATTGGACGATGCGCTTAAGCAAGCAATTGACTATGCAAGGATCGCTTGTGATAGTGATAAGCCGCCTATGTTGGTATTTGCTTCAGATGGCATACAAATTCGCTCTCAACATGCCGATGGAAGCGACTTATCTCTCAATAATTACCCTATTGACTATATTCCTTCGCCTACTCTTATGCGTGAATTAATATCCACTCCCGCAACTGCACAAGGG
>RKRO01000411.1 GCA_007571355.1 Candidatus Poribacteria bacterium
GTTATTAGAAGCGGGCGAAATTCTTTTTGGGCCTGATGAAACAACGCAGCCACGAAGAAAATGGTATTTGAAAGAACGTCTTATTACTGAATTATCTTCACTGATACCATCAGGTGAAAAAGGCAAGCCTCAGATAGATGCTCTTGGATTGGATTTTCCTTACTGTCACCCCGTTGGGTTATATGAAAAACTCGTCTGGGCAGTTGCATCGGATGGCAAAGGCACCACACTTGACTTTTTCGCCGGTAGTGGCACCACCGGGCACGCCGTCCTCAACCTCAACAAGACTGACAACGGCAACCGAAAATTTATCCTCGTCGAGATGGGCGACTATTTTGACAGCACTTTGAAGGAGCGGATTCGGCGCGTCATGTTTTCCCAAAATTGGAAAGTTGGAAAACCCGATCCGAAAAAAGCAATTGACGGCACCGTCGGTATAGTTAAGTATCAACGCTTGGAACAGTATGAGGATGTCCTCAATAACCTTACAATTGCCCCCCCCCATCTATGTTAAGTAGTTTTAATAGTCAGGTATCGGAGATCGATTCGCCCCTGCTTGCGGGGAAACAAGAGCGGGTAAAACCATCGCCCACAGATACCCATATCCCCATTCAATACCTCTATCGCCCAGAAGAACAGCAGATCCGCCTGATGATGAACCTGAAAGCCCCGTTTTCCAACCGTATCACCTATGGCAAAGATAGCACAGAAGGCACTATTGATATTTTAGAAACCTATTGCTACCTCAAGGGACTCACCATGCAGCGTCGACTACGGTTTGAGAGTGAGGGGCAGGTCTATCGGGTGGTGCGGAGCGGCTCACGAGCCGTTATTTTCCGCAAGATCATTGAAAATGCGAACGATACGCTGGTGCTGCTGGAAATCCTGTCAGATGCCCGGTTGTCGGGTGTCACGCAGTTAAACGTGAACCACGATGCTGATCAGCGTGCGTTACTTGAACGGAGTGACCTGCGGGGTGTCTATCTTATCACGACTTCAGATTTTGATACGCGTTCGGTCTGGGATGCGGTTGACAGGTAAGCGAGCAAAAGTGTTTGATTTTTAGTGAAGTTGATGTTAAAATACCCATAAGCGATATTCAATAATACTCTTCGGATTTTTTTGAGGCGAGGCAGCTGCCAAGTGCGTAGGGGCGGGGTTTCCCCGTCCAGCATTGCCATACAATGTGCATCATACAATCTGCATATCTAATGGTGAAACTTGCTTAAATAACGCCAGTTTGATGAATCCTTTCGGAGGTGTTGCGGGTTCTATTTTCGCAGCACAGAACCGTGAAGTGTAGCACAAACTGTGAGTTTGTGGGGTCTATGACATAAATGAACAATGGACACTACGTAAGCCCAATATTTATCAAACTCACGTTAAATGAAAAAAAATGCGCGAAAATCCCAACTATACTGACCTCTACTATCAGAATACGACTGCTCACTCCCAGATCGTTGACATTATCACCGAACACACTGTTCCGCTCAGTGAGGTGGCTGCACCGATTGATTGGGAAGCACTTTTCGGGAATACGCATCCGGTGGAAATAGAAATTGGGTTCGGTAAGGGACGTTTCCTGCTTGAAGCATCAAAACGGCATCCGAAGGTTAACTATATCGGCGTGGAACGTGCCCAGAAATACGTGGAAGTGACGCGGGATCGATTTGAAAAACATATCCGACATTTTGGTGTTGATAGAAGATCTGGCACATTCTCAAATGTCCGCCTCGTGCGGACAGATGCCAACTATTTTTTAACGCGGTATGTGCCTGAGATGGCTGTGCAGGCGTATCATATCTATTTCCCCGATCCGTGGCCCAGGAAACGACAGCGGAAACGACGGATCTTTCGGAACCAAGATTTTTTGGAAGCCTTGACGCACACACTCAATTCAGAGGGCGGTAGACTCTATATTATGACCGACCACAAGGAATACTTTCAAGAGATTCAGGAACGGCTTGCAGGTTTGTCGGTACTTCGTCCTGTTGATGCAGGGCTCAGACCGGATAGCGATATTGCCACACACTATGAAACGAAGTATGTTTTGGAAGGTAGACCTATCTACCGCGTAGTGTATGAGAGAGCCTAACCCACTTTCTTGTAGGAGCGAGTTGTGCTTACAATGTTTATATCATAAGATTTAGGTTGATATAGCCCTGATCTCGTGTGAGTATGTGCTTCTTTCGCAAGACAGCATTTGCGTTGAACACTATCTGTGAGAAGGACAGACATGGAATTTGACAGAATTTCGATCACTTAACGCCGTGTTTTCTCCTGTTTCGATAAGGTGTGCGCTATCTTGGCAGGCAATTTATGCGAAAATCAAATTCTCCGAAGTGTAGATGTGATCTATCGAAAAGGACGTAGAAAGATGAAATCGGGAGAACGCGAAAACGCCAGAAAAGCACAGGCACTGCCTGAATTGTGGCAATCACTTCCGAATGTAACCGGGGTTTATCTGATGAAAGCCTCCGATAGCAGTGTTATCTACGTCGGAAAAGCGAATCGTTTGCGAACTCGCGTCCGTTCTTACTTCCGTGATAAATCTACATCGGCGTTAACTTCACAGATGATGCGGTATGTTACTGAAGTTGACTACATCGTCACAGAGACAGAAGTAGAGGCGTTGATTCTGGAAAGTAACTTGATTAAAGCACATCAACCCCGCTATAATGTGAAACTGAAAGACGATAAACGTTACCCGTATCTGCGCGTAACCACAGATGAACCTTTCCCACGCATCCATATCACGCGGAAAGCCGAAAACGACGGAACGCGGTATTTCGGTCCCTTCGTTTATGTACGTTCAACGCGTCAGGTAATGAAGCAGTTGACGAAATTCTTTCCGCTTCGAACCTGTACCCTACCGCTCACCGAGACAGGAAATACGTACCGGGTCTGTTTGGATTATCACATCGGTCGGTGTCCGGGGCCCTGCGCAGATAAGATCAGGGGCACAGATTACGACGCGATCGTTCAGAAGGCGTGTCAGTTCCTAAGTGGGAATACGGACGCTGTTGTTAAAGAATTGACAGAACAGATGGAAGCCGCAGCGGAGGCACTCGATTTTGAGACTGCAGCGAAATGTCGCGATACGCTTAAAGACGTTCAGCAGGCAATTACAACACAACATATGGATAGTGTTTCCTCGGCAGACGAGGATGTCATCGGTATCGCAGCACGGACGGATATTGCGTGTGTTCAACTGTTACGGGTGCGTGATGGCAAACTTCTTGAACGTGAACACTACTACCTTAACGACGCAGCCCCAGACTCGCTGGTGACAGCGTTAAGTGCATTCATTACGCAGTATTACCAGAACGCTGTGTTCGTGCCAAAAACGATCGTCTTGCCGATGCCCATTGAATCTATGGAACTGATAGAAAATTGGCTGAGCGAGAAACGTGGGAGTCGTGTGGGGTTACATGCACCGAGAGCGGGACGGCTCAGGAAACTACAAACTTTGGCATCGAAGAATGCCGAGATTCTCCTGACGCAACGGGAACAGAATGTGGTTTATAGCAGCGGTGTGGAACCCGCGCTTGTTGAACTACAAGAGTTGCTTGGTTTGAAACACCCGCTCAGACGGATTGAGGCGTACGATATTTCCAATCTCGGGGATCGGTTCGCTGTCGGGTCGATGGTGGTCTTGGAGGACGGGAAACCAGCTTCATCTGAATACCGACGCTTCAGGATCCGATCGGTTGAGGGGCAGAACGATTTTGCGATGATGCAAGAGGTGATCGCCCGGCGCTTCCGGCGCGCCCTCACAGGCGATGAAAAATTTAATAAACTACCGGATCTCATACTGATCGATGGCGGGAAAGGACAGCTCAGTGCGGCGCAAACGGCTATGAAAACCTTCGAGCCCTCCCAACTCCCGAATACTCCGATGATTGCATTGGCGAAACGGGTTGAGGAGATTTTTGTGCCGGGAAAGTCAGACCCAATTGTTTTGCGTGAAGATAACCCGACTTTGCACATGATCCAACGGTTACGGAATGAAGCACATCGGTTTGCGATTACGTATCATCGACGACTCCGGCAGAAGTCGCTGAGTGAATCGGTACTTGATGAGATTCCGAATGTCGGCCCAAAGCGCAAACAGGCACTGCTTCAGCATTTCGGCTCTATTGACGCAATCCGTGAAGCGAGTCTCGACGGTTTGCTCTCCGTAAAAGGGATCCCCCGCAGCGTCGCGGAAAATATTCGGAAGCACCTCTAAGTCGAGATTCTAAGGGTGAATTTACCCGAAGAGGCGCGGTCAATTGTTCTGCACGGATTCGTGCAATTTGTTTGGTGCGCTGCACGCATTTGGGCAGCTTTAACGCTCATATTGGCGGCCCGTCGTATTTCTGATTGGCATATTATTTGCAACGAAAAAGTAATGACCTCCTTGCGACTTGATTCACATTTTTTTTATAGGTTTTGAGAATAAAACAACAATGGAGGTATACATGTCAACGCTTGCAGCACAAACGTATCTGACACCCGCAGAATACCTCAATATGAAACGCAAAGCGGTTACCAAAAACGAGTATCTGAGCGGACAGGTACTCGCGATGTCGGGCGCGAGCAACGCCCACAATATCATTACAATGAATACAGCAAACCAGTTGTACAACCAATTGGTGGACCAGGAGTGTGAAGTCTACGCCAATGAGATGCGTGTGAGGGCAAATCCGGCAGTCTCTTACTTCTATCCAGATGTTGTTGTTGTCTGCGGTGAGCCGCGTTTTGAGGATGACACCTTTGACACCCTCCTCAATCCGATTCTTGTCGTAGAAGTG
>RKRO01000106.1 GCA_007571355.1 Candidatus Poribacteria bacterium
CATTGTTGGTGTGATCCTGAATGACTGCAGGCTTAGTCGCTGCAGTCATTCAGGATCACACCAACAATGAGGTCTTAATGGTAGGCTATATGAACGCCGAAGCGATAACGGAAACGCTGAATACAGGGCGCGTCTGCTTCTGGAGCCGTTCCCGCCAAAAACTCTGGATTAAGGGGGAAACTTCAGGGCATACACAGACGGTCAAATCCATCGCAGTCGATTGTGACGGTGATGCTCTGCTCATAAAGGTCGATCAGAAAGTCGCAGCGTGCCATGCTGGTTATCGCTCCTGCTTCTTTCGGGAAGTTTCCCCCGATGGCGAGTCGACGCGTGTTGTAGGTGAAAAGATTTTTGATGCAGATGCAGTGTATTAGCCGCCGTAGACGTGTCCGTTCCAAGTTTAGCACCCACTATGGACAATAGGCAATACGCTGCTCTATCATTGGAGATGGGTTTGATTTCAAAGAAAATCGCCTGCTAACAACGGCAGCAGGCGAAGAAGCTGGCCCATAGTTAAAAATAATATGTATTATCCGACGTTGGAAAACTTTCGCGAGGCAGCGAAATCCGGAAACACAATACCGGTCTACCGATCGATTTTAGCAGATATGGAGACCCCAGTATCCGCATTCTATAAATTGATGCCGAATAATTATGCGTTCTTATTGGAGAGTGTGGAAGGTGGTGAAAACGTTGCGCGCTACTCTTTCTTGGGTAGTCAACCCTCGGTGCTTTTCCAGAGCAAAGGGCATCAGGTTACGATTGAGTATTTAACAACAGGCGAAACAGTCTCACAGGCGTGCGAAGATCCGCTGAGGATGCTTGAAGAAGTGCTGCAAAATTACCAACCTGTCGATGTCGAAGATTTACCGCAATTCCACGGGGGCGCAGTCGGCTACATGAGTTACGATATGGTGCGGTTCGTCGAAGAATTGCCGGACAATACGGAAGATGATTTGCAGCTGCCCGATTGCTTCTTCATGATTGCCGAGACGCTTTTGATCTTTGATCATGTGAACCACCAGATTAAGGTTGTGGCGAACGCGCATATTGATGGAGATGTGGATGGTGCTTATACAGATGCCGTTGCGAAAATTGAGGCATTGGTTGAGAAACTCACGACTGCCTCCGAAGTGCATTTGAGAAGCAATAGCAAGAAGCACACAGAGTCCGGTGGTCGCGCAGTGCCGGAGCCGCAGTCAAATTTCACAAAACCCGGTTACGAGTCCGCGGTCATGCGCGCGAAGGCATACATAGCGGCAGGCGACATCATCCAGGTTGTGCCTTCGCAGCGGTTCAGTTGTCCTGTGTCCGTAGACTCGTTCGAGATATATCGGGCATTGCGAATCGTCAATCCATCACCGTATATGTATTACCTGAAGTTTAATGATTTTGACATTGTAGGGGCATCACCGGAAATGATGGTCAGGGTGGAAGATGGGCTCGTCCAAACCGTTCCCATTGCGGGCACAAGTCCGCGTGGCGCGACGCCAGCAGAAGACAAAGCTTTGGAACGGAGACTCCTCGCTGATCCAAAAGAGCGCGCCGAGCACGTTATGCTCGTGGATTTAGGGCGAAATGACCTCGGCCGCGTGTGTGAATATCATACTGTTGAAGTCACTGAGCTCATGATCGTCGAGCGTTTTTCACACGTGATGCATATCGTCTCACACGTCATCGGACGCTTACGCGAAGGTCTTACCGCGTTTGATGTGCTGCGCGCGTGCCTTCCCGCCGGGACACTCTCGGGTGCCCCAAAAATCCGCGCAATGGAAATCATTGATGAACTTGAACCGACGCGGCGGGGTACGTACGGCGGAACGGTCGGGTATTTCAGTTTTTCCGGCAGTGCAGACACAGCGATTACGATCCGAACCGCGGTTATCAAAGACGGCACCGCTTATGTCCAGGCAGGCGGTGGAGTCGTCGCGGATTCAGTCCCACAAAACGAATATTCTGAAACTTTGAATAAGGCGCGGGCTATGTTCACCGCTATCGAGTTGGCGGAACAAGGCTTCTTGCTATAGAAGTGCAGCTTTAGGAGAAAAAATGGTCTTAATGATTGACAACTATGACTCCTTTACTTATAATCTCGTGCAGTACTTAGGCGAACTCGGTGCCGAACTGGAGGTCCATCGGAGCCGAAAAATAGGATTGGACGCATTAGACGCACTGCAACCAGAACGGATTGTCATCTCACCCGGTCCCTGCACGCCGAAAGAAGCGGGCATATCCAACGATGTCATACAACACTTCGCAGGAAAAGTACCGATTTTAGGGGTCTGCCTGGGGCATCAGTGTATCGGTGATGTGTTCGGCGGTGATGTCGTTCGCGCGGATCGGTTGATGCACGGCAAAACCTCTATGATACATCACAACGGTGCTGAACTTTTTGAAGGGTTAGACAACCCGTTTGAAGCAACGCGCTACCATTCGCTTATCGTCAAAAAAGAGACGCTTCCCGACTGCTTTGAGATTACCGCGTGGACAGACCAAGACGAGATCATGGGACTTCGGCATAAGACGTTGTCGATCTGGGGTGTCCAATTTCATCCAGAATCCATCTTGACAGCTGCCGGGAAAGACTTATTGGCAAACTTCTTGGCACTCTAAATTACCGGAAAGGTGTAACAAATGACAAAACAGACAAACGAACCCACCTCTGTACCTGTCTTCGTTTCTTGGTCTTCAGGCAAAGATTCTGCGTGGGCACTTCATACGCTGCGCCAACAGCCTAAATATTACGACGTGCGCGGCATCTTTACGACCGTTACGAAGACATTCGACCGCGTCTCTATTCATTCTACACCGGCATGGGTGCTGCAACAGCAAGCCGAAAAACTCGGTGTGCCGTTGTATGAGATACCGATTCCGTATCCCTGCTCCAACGCAATCTATGAAGAGGCGATGCGAAAGTTCCTCGCTGAAGTGGCAGCGTTGCCTGAGCATTTGACAGCGTCACATTTCGCGTTCGGGGACCTCTTCTTGGCAGACATCCGTGAATACCGAGAGGATAAACTTCGCGGCACCGGCTTCACACCGATTTTCCCGGTGTGGGGTGAGGACACACTGCTGCTTGCCGAGAAAATGATCGATTCCGGTTTACGCGCCATCATCACTGCGCTCAACCCAACCAAAGTTCCCGCCGACTTTGCAGGACGCTGGTTTGACGCGGCCCTCCTTGCAGATTTGCCAGATGGCGTGGATCCCCTCGGCGAAAATGGAGAGTTCCATACATGTGTCGTTGATGGACCGATGTTCAGTTCACCTGTCGCCGCGAAACCAGGTAAAGTCGTTCAGCGGGACATCGTTTCTGCAAAAGATAAAGATGACAAAATTCACACAAGCAGCAAGACATCACCGACTTATGTTTACGCTGATGTGGTCCCTCTGGATGAGGTATAACGATGAAAGCAGCTGTGTTGTGGACAGGTGGAAAAGATTCCGCACTTGCATTTCAGGTCTCCTTAAATCTTCACGATATAAGGAGACTTGTCTGTTTTGTGCCAGCGGACAATCGACAATTCCTCGCGCATCCGACGGAACTCATGGCACTACAAGCGCGAAAGATCGGGACACCCATTGAATTCGTGCCGATTTCCGAACCCTATCCATTGAGCTACCGCCAACAAATTGAGGCGATCAGAGACACCGGCATTGAAGTGCTCATTACGGGCGATATTTCCACAGTAGGTGGAATGCCCAATTGGATAGACGAAGTCGCCGAAGGCTTAGTAGAAGTCCATAAACCGTTGTGGGAATTGGATCGACACGCGATATTGGATATGCTAATCTCCAACAAATTTAAGGTTGTCTGTTCCCTTGCTTACAAAAAGCACTTTCAACAGACAATAGTTGGTAGGTATTTAGATGCTGAACGCATTTCAGAACTGAAGCAGCTGCCGATTGATGCTTGTGGTGAACAGGGCGAATACCACACATGGGTGTTAGACGCACCGTTTTTCAAGGCACCTGTGCAGTTAAAAGGCACACGCATCATTGAAACGGCGGAATATTGTCACCTCACCTACAAGCAAGCGATTTAATTCTCTGACTTTTTAATTCTTAATCTTCATTAGGGGGATATGTCTATAGAAACGGTGTATTGAAGTGACCGCACTCCGTGGAAGGGCTTAGTCTATAAATCGGTGGCAAATTGCGTTATTTTATCCAAACACGCGCCTATCGGTGCAGAATTATGCACCCGTTTCACGGTGTCGAGGTGTCACTATAGGGTGAAATCGGAGGTGATCCATGAAAAACAGTGATGCACAATTAATTCAGCGTGTTCTCGACGGCGATGAAACCGCTTTTTCGGAACTTGTGAAAAAATATCAAAAACAGGTACACGCATTGGCGTGGCGAAAAATCGGAGATTTTCACATCGCCGAAGAGATTACACAGGATACATTCTTGAGAGCCTATCAGAAACTCCGAACGCTGAAGAAACCGCAGCGTTTTGCCAGTTGGCTTTATGTGATTGCGACAAACCGCTGCAACACATGGTTGCATAAAAAGCAGTTGCGGACGCAGTTGTTGAAAAACAAGGGCGGTGCACAACCTAAAGAACCGTCGTACTCCGAATACGTCGTTGAAGAAAACGAGCGTGTCTCTATGGAAGCCCAACGCGAGGTTGTCAAAAAACTGCTTGCGAAACTTGAAGAGAGTGAACGCACTGTGGTGACACTACATTACTTCGCGGAGATGTCATGTACGGAGATCGGCGCGTTCTTAGGTGTATCGGCAAATACGATTAAGAGTCGGCTCCGCCG
>RKRO01000217.1 GCA_007571355.1 Candidatus Poribacteria bacterium
TTTGAGAGTTTTGCGTAGATGAAGGCTTGTAGTTGGTCTGGCCGGTGGTTGATGATACGAAAGATACCGAAGTCGAGGTCGGCGGCATCTGCGCGGAAGAGTTGTTGGAGGAGTGTTTTGAATTTTTGTAAGGTGTTTTGTATGGTTTTTTATTTTGCGACGGGCGATGAATCGCCCTCCTACAAACAGAATTCTATGGATAGAATTATACTCTAATTTTGTGAGGATGTCAAGAAAAAAAGGCGGTAAGTGACGCGAAACTAAAAAATTGTAAAAAGAGCAGTGGTGTGGTATAATATAACGTGAGTTTGATAAAAGTTGGAAGTATGTGGTATATTGTGTTAATTTGCGTTGTATACCCCACAAACTCACAGTTTGTGCTACAACTCACGCTTTTGTGTTGCGAAAATAGAACCGCAACGCCTCCGAAATGATTCATCAAACTGGCGTTAATATAGGAAAGCCCATAACGATTGAAACCCATCACGTCGAAGCGATGCCCTCTGATAAGGACGGGAGGGGGTTGTTTTCCTAAAAGTGTGCATTGATTTTTAGATGTTACGATAAAAGCATGAAAGACTTTATACTGCTATTTTTCAATGTCTTATTAACGGTAATAGGGCAAATCCTTTTCAAACACGGTATGAATATAGTGGGCCGTATCAATAGTGTCCGAGACGCGCTGGGAAAACTGCCACAGGCGTTTCTGAATCCCTATGTCCTCAGCGGGATCGCGATATACGGCTTTACGACGCTCGTCTGGTTGGTCATCCTGTCACGTGTGAAACTGAGCGTTGCGTATCCGCTATTAAGTTCCGGGTATGTGCTGTCTATCTTATTTTCTTGGTTGTTTTTTAAAGAATCGATCCCTAAGATTCGGATCATCGGTGCTGTAATCATCTGTATTGGTGTCTACCTCGTCGCGCAAGGAGAGTCTTAATCGATGGCAGAACCTACTGAAATCCACACAACCCGCAAGACACGTGATTCGCAGCAAAAACCCGATTTTAACAGGGGAAAAATCGGAGTAGAAACTGAAGCATTAGAAAAACGTTCTTATGTTGCGATGCTATTGTCGGTCATACTCCCTGGACTCGGTCAGTTATACTTAGGGCATTTCCTGAAGGCATTCATCATCTTTTTAGGGTTCGCGTCAGCACTCGGTATTATCTACCTTAACTCAATGCCGGTAGCGGATTGGCACGATTTAACGCGCTTTAAACCGCCAGCGAAAACGGAGACGACAGCAGAAGGGACAGAAAACACTGAGAAGCCTCCCGGTTACGCAATTCATATCTGGACGTTTGACGATGGCGAGAAGTTGATGTACCGCCCCTCTTGGAAACTGAAGATTAGCGGATCGATTCAAGGGGTTTTATGTTGGCTCTACGCAATCGGAGACGGATGGCGAGGAAGACGGGGGAGACGTAGACGCTAATCAAAGACATTTAAGGGATTTGTGTCGTCTGTTATGAAAAATAATTGTATTTCAATAGTCATGTCCATTTTTCTGCTTGCTGTTTTCGTGATTGGGTGTCAGGATAACAGGTCTGTCCTCAAAGAGATTGAAAAGCAGTTGGAGGCAGGAACGCCGCAAGCCGCAGCTGAAGGTTTAGAGGCGTTTATCGAAACAGCACCTGAGGATCCGAAGGCACGATTTTTATTGGGGAAAGCCTACAACGCACTGGGACGACACAACGACGCAGTTGAGCAGCTGCGAAAAGCCTCACAACTCTATGCGGCGCAACCAGAGAAACGCACGGCTGCACGCTTCGAACTGGCACGTACTTACCTGAGATTCGGTGATAGAACCTCCGCTTTTCGTGTACTCAGGCTTATTCAACACACCACTTCAGCCCCGGAAACACTGCGCGAAATCATAGAACTTGTCGGCGATAGTTATCGGACAAAGCAGCTGACACACGGCGACTCAGATAACTATTCGCCCACTTTCTCACCAGACGGCACACAGATCGCCTTTGCATCTTTCCGGGCAGACAACGGCGAAATCTATTTGATGGATCTAAATGGACGCATCCGACAACGTGTAACTTACACAACGGATTTCAACGACAGCTCGCCGGCATTCCTCACGACACCGAACTACCTTTTTTATAGCAGTGAACCCAAGTCGTCTCGCGATGTCAAAGTCGTCATCCAGAGCAGCGGTTCCACACCCATCTACGCTGGTTTCAACCTGACGCACATCCATAGTAAAATCACACAACAGGTTTTACCGGTGACCTTCGGGGCGCGGACACCGCGCACATCGCCAGCAGGCAATCAGATTGTTTATGAATCCAACGCAGATGGAAATCTGGAGCTCTACCTTCTCGATTTAGAGGGGGTTGATTTAGCGCAATTCACGCCAGAGGACATTAAACACAAACGTATCACTTTCAACGAAACAGACGACGGCAGCCCAACATTTTTCCCCGACGGAAAACGCCTCATGTTTGTCGCTTCGCGCAATGCGGTGAATCAACTCTATACCATAGATATCGATGGACAAAACGAGGAGCATTTCAATCCCAACAGTTACGATTGTTACAACCCGACAGTATCGCCTGACGGTCAGACAATCGCTTATGTCTCTGCAAGGGATGGCGACTGGGAGATTTATCTTATTGATGCGGATGGCAAAAACGAAAGACGCGTAACGAACGACATCGGCAGATCCATCCAACCCGCCTTCTCACCTGATGGACGGCACCTCGTGTTTGTTTCTGACAGAAGTGATACCTTCCATATCTATCTGATGTCTTTTGATGAACCGGTTACGCGTGAAGATTTAACTAAGCGTCTGCAGTAAGGACGAGGTAACCTCGCC
The DNA here is from genome assembly GCA_007571355.1 of Candidatus Poribacteria bacterium. Lineage (GTDB taxonomy): Bacteria > Poribacteria > WGA-4E > WGA-4E > WGA-3G > WGA-3G. The sequence goes on from RKRO01000217.1 coordinate 2,831, forward strand.
CCTGCGCTCGGAGGTGAAAAGACATGCTTCAAGTGACCAAACCAGAAGGCTTCGGCAACATCCAACTCACAGAGGTACCAATACCAGAGATAAATGCGCGGCAAGTTCGGGTGGCAGCAGATACGACGTTAATCAGTCGCGGTTCTGAACTCTTTCGACGCTATATCATGGAAGAGGCGGTACCACCGTCAATCATGGGGTACTCACTCACAGGCGTTGTAGAAGCGGTTGGTGCGGAGGTAAGCGACTATCAAGTAGGTGAGCGCGTTATGGGTGTCGCACCGCATGCGCAATACGTTGTCGCTGAACCCAACGCAACGGATGGGCGCATCGTACGGCTGCCTGACGATGTGAGTTTTGAAGAGGGCACCTTCCTTCCACTGGCGACAAGTGCTGTCGCTTGGGCAGACTCATCGGGTGTCAAAGACGGCGACACTGTTGTTGTGTTGGGACAAGGCTTGGTAGGGAGCCTGATGATGCAAGTGCTACGGGGTTATAACCCCGCGCGGATTATCACCGTGGACGCATTGCCACTCCGATGCGAATTATCCAAAAAACTCGGTGCTGATGTAGCCATAAATGCTGATGAAACCGACCCGGTTGCAGAGGTACGTCATCTTACGGAGGGTAAAGGGGCAAATTTGGTCATAGATTGCGTCGGTGGCTATGCCGGTGTCAAGTCATTTGAACAGGCACAGGATATGACGCGCCAGTTTGGCACTATTCAACTCATTGCGCTCTATCAGCAGGCACCGCTTCCGTTACATTCCGCCAAAATGATGAGCAAACGTCTGGTCGCTGGTATCTTGACAGCGGAACCGCGTTCTCAGATCGCCGCACGCGCAGTGGAAAAGATACGGAACGGCGAGATCCGCGCCTCCGAAATGATTACGCACCGCTTTCAGTACACGGAGGCGAAAGCTGCGTTTGATCTCCTCTGGAATTCCCCAGGTGACACGCTCGGAGTGTTGATAAAATGGCAGTAGAAGACCTTTCACGAGAAGTCGAGTTCCAGACAGAATTGCGCGGTATACCCCTCACTTTTTCCACAACGTGGGGACTTTTCTCGCCCAAAACGGTTGATACCGGTACACATTTATTGCTTGAACATCTTGCCCCCCAAGAGGGGGATACCTGTCTGGACCTCGGTTGTGGCTATGGTGCTGTCGGTATCACGCTCGCGAAATGTGACCGGACATCAACGGTTTACATGGTGGACAAGGATTTTGTGGCAGTCGATTACGCCCGCAAAAACGCGAAACAGAACGGTTTACAGAACTGCCATGTTCTCCTGAGCAACGGGTTTAGCCATCTCCCCGACATCCAGTTTGACCTTATTGTTTCCAATCTGCCTGCCAACGTCGGTAAGGAACTCCTACACATTTTTCTGGTAGATGCCAAGAAGCACTTGAAGCCGAAGGGGCGGCTCTACGTTGTCACGATTTCAGGGCTCCGGGCGTTTATCAAGCGCAATTTCAAGGCGGTTTTCGGGAATTACCGGAAGGTTAAACAGCGTGGTACGCATACGGTCGCGATGGCGACTCGAACGTAGCATTTTCACCTCCTTATATAGGACTATAGTTTGGACAGTTCTTGTTGCGTGAGCGTTGCGTTTTCAAAGGGCTCCTTATTTTCCCCGAACTTCACATAGCCGTGGCACTGAGAGAAAAAGACCGCACGCCAGCGGCGTGCTATGTCTATAGCAACGGCATTGTCCCTTCTTGCACGCCAGCGGCGTGCTATGTGTTTTGAAAGGCTATGCCGTGTCTGTAACGTAGAACCCAAAATTGTCCAAAGTTTAGTATATAGTAACGCCAGTTTGATGAATCCTTTCGGAGGTGTTACGGGTCCTATTTTCGCAGCACAGAAGCGTGTATTGTAGCACAAATTTCATAGTTTGTGCAGGATAGGACATCAATTAACAGTAGGCGTTACATA
>RKRO01000512.1 GCA_007571355.1 Candidatus Poribacteria bacterium
ATATTTTAGTATTTAATCCATTTATAGAAGGAAACAATTCGATGAAAATAGAACAACGGCTTGAAGAATTAGGTGTAGAATTACCTGAACCAGCAGTTCCTGTAGCGAATTACGTCACGACGGTGCAGACCGGCAATCTTATATTTACCTCCGGACACGGTCCTGGAACTGGTGAAGGTCCAATCTATAAAAGTCAACTCGGCACCGATGCAACAATCGAAGAAGGCTACGCATCGGCGCGTCAGGTGGCGATCGGTCTGTTAAGCACCCTCAAACATGCACTCGGCGATCTCGATCGTATCAAGCGTGTCGTCAAAGTGGTCGGGTTCGTCAATTCAGCTCCCGACTTTACCGATCAGCCCGCGGTTGTCAACGGCGCATCCGACTTTTTCGTTGAGGTCTTCGGTGATAAAGGTAAACATGCACGCTCTGCAGTCGGTATGGTCCAGTTACCGGGTGGCATTCCGGTTGAAGTCGAAATGGTTGTCGAAATTGAGGATTAATCTCTTGCGGCCCGAGAGAAGAATACTCCAAGCATGAAACCAGGCTTATTACGCCGCAAGGAAAGTAAGAAAAATGGCTGTTCAAATTGTTAAACCTCGGATACGCGGGTTCATCTGTACGAATGCCCATCCGGTTGGGTGTCAGACAAATATCCTGAACCAGATCGGCGAGATTAAGAAAGGTATTCCTCACAAAAAGATAGGTCTGAACGCGCTTATCATCGGCGCGTCAACAGGCTATGGACTTGCCTCTCGCATCGCTTTGACTTACGCTTACGGTGCCAAAACGCTTGGGCTCCTTTACGAACGCCCCCCTGATGGCAGACGCACCGCATCAGCAGGCTACTATAACACCGCTGCTTTTCAGCAACAAACGGCAGCGGATGGATTTTTTGCCCAAAGTCTCAACGGCGATGCATTTTCCGATGAAATGAAGACGGAGGCTATTGACCGACTCAAAACAGACTTCGGCAAAATAGATATCCTCGTCTACAGCATCGCTGCTCCACGTCGAACACATCCGAATACGGGTGTCTCACATGAATCCGTTCTTAAACCCATTGGCGCACCCTATATAGGGAAGACGATTGACCTGAATCGGGAAATCATCGCACCCGTAACGATTGAGCCCGCAACGGAGCAGGAGATCACGGATACTATCGCTGTGATGGGGGGTGAGGATTTGGAGATGTGGATTGACGTATTGGCGGACGCGGAGTTGCTCGCGCCAGAGGTGACAGTCGTTGCCTATACCTATATCGGGAGTCCCTTGACCTGGTCCATTTACCGAGATGGAACAATCGGCAGAGCCAAGGATGATCTAAAAGCACGAGTAGATGCCCTTGACCAAAGACTCGCAGATCAACTCGGCGGTAACGCCTATATTTCGGTGAACAAAGCCGTCGTTACGCAAGCGTCTGCTGCAATTCCCGTTGTGCCACTCTATATCAGCATTCTCTATGACATCATGGATGCGAGAGGTATCAATGAGGCACCTATTGGACAGATGCGGCGACTCTTCTCAGAGCATCTCGGACCGGATTTACAACCACAACTCGATAATGAACGCTATATCCGACTCGATGACCGCGAGCTGCAATCTGAGGTAACCGACGCAGTGACCGCGCGTTGGGAACAGATTGACACCGACAATCTCCACGAACTCTCCGATTATGCAGGCTACCGGTGCCGTTTCCGAAACCTCTTCGGTTTTGAAGTCAAAGGCGTGGACTACGATGAAGCGGTCGAGACAGAATTAGTGTTCTAAGAAATCCAACAATGAAAGAATATAGAATAGGGCAAAAGATCTTATTGGAAGACTTGCTGCTGAGAAGAAAAGAACAATCGGGTATCTTGACGTGGCACTTAAAGGAATACCAAGAGGATGATGCCCTATTTCTTTCTCTGGGGTATCCAGCAGGTTATTGAAGCGCGGGGTGAGGTTTCGGAGGTTGCTAAGAAAATCGGTATCGACCCGCAACGCCTCAGTTGAACACAAAAATATCAGCAGATATCTCTGACGGAAATGATAAAAGGCAGTAAACCTGAATGCGGGATGTACAACCGAGAAAATTGCAATTCTACCGTGCACCAAGCGGGCATGAACCTTTTTCGAATGGTTTAACACAATTCGAAACACACCGACGCGAATCAGAATTCAATGGAGGCTCGTAAGACTTGAAGTTGGCAATTTTGGTGACTGTCAGGTTATTGGGGATGGAGTGTTTGAATTGAGACTCCACTTTGGCGCAGGTTATCGAATCTATTTCAGTAATCCCGATAACATACGCGTCCTTGTGCTCTGTGGCGGAGATAAGTCAACACAGTCGCCGGACATTGAACGTGCAAAAAACTATTGGTTTGAATACAAGGAGACGCAATTATGAGAAAATTGAGAACCCTGCATGAGTTTCTAATGGAGCGATTTGCTGCTGACAGCAAGGAGGCAATCGGGTATCTTGACGTGGCACTTGAGGAATACCAAGAGGATAGCAACACCCACTTCTTCCTCCTGGGTATCCAGCAGGTTATTGAAGCGCGGGGTGGGGTTTCGGAGGTTGCCAAGAAAATCGGTATCGACCCGCAACGCCTCTCGGACGTACTCTCAAGCGAAAAGGTACCGCGTCTGGATATGCTCAATACCATTCTTCAGGCACTTGGATGTCGGTTGTCGATCGAACCACTAAAGGATGCGGGTTCCAGTGCAGACAAGGATTACGCGGTTGCACCAAGAGAAAGCACAGACCCACATCTTGAAGTTGCCGCTGAGAGCAGCGATCTCCGTTAATTGATATATCCAAAATTTACTATAGTTGAACACAAAAATCTCGGCAGATGTTTTGATGTATGTCTGCTGTTAGAAAGTAAGGATAAATTTATGGCACAACCAATTCAGGTTACGGTCTGGAATGAATTTAGGCACGAAAAAACGAATGATTTCATTCGTGGTATCTATCCGAAAGGTATCCATGCAGCCATTGCCGATGGTTTAGACAGTTCCGGCGGTTTTAACGTCCGGAGTGCGACTTTAGATGAACCCGAACATGGTTTAACCGACGATGTACTCTCAAGTACGGATGTTTTAATCTGGTGGGGACACGCCGCACACGGCGCAGTTGAAGACGCAATCGCTGACAAGGTCCGCGCACGCGTCTTGGACGGTATGGGACTCATCGTCCTACACTCGGCGCATTATTCTAAGCCTTTTACCCGTTTGATGGGCACGTCTTGTAGCCTCAAATGGCGGGAAGCCGCTGAAAAAGAACGCCTCTGGGTGATTGAACATGGACATCCGATTGTTGAAGGTTTAGGCGAATACTTCGAAATCGAACACGCCGAGATGTATGGCGAACCGTTTGATATCCCCGAACCAGACACGCTCATTTTTATTAGTTGGTTCCCAGGGGGCGAAGTCTTTCGGAGCGGCTGCTGCTATTATCGCGGGAGAGGCAAAATCTTCTATTTCCGTCCCGGTCACGAAACCTACCCGATCTATTACGACGAAAATGTTCGGCACGTCATTGCGAACGCCGCACGGTGGGCAGCCCCCGGCAACGCACCGACACCCGTCTTCGGGAATGCAAAGCCTTTGGAACCCTTAGATTGACCGGTAGAAGCGATTTGTAATCGCGACTTCTTTTGTGGGCGGGCTCCTCTGAGTCCGCCCATCGCTTTACGGTAAACATAGGTGTGCAGTATGGTCAATCACTCTGAACCTTCAAAAGGAGATAAAATCATGGCAGACATGAAAGATGAACTTGCGAAACTGCAACAGGAAGGTTTCGTTTTAATAAAGGGCGCGTTGTCGCCAGAGGAGACAGAACGTATCCGTCAGCGCGTTAATTATGCACGCGAACAGGGTTGGGAGGAAGGATTAAACGCTGTTGGAAATATGTGGTTTGATACCTTACTTGATCGAGAACCTGAGACATACCAACCCCTCGTCGGGCATCCGAGTGTTCGCCCGTACCTTGAAGGCTTGATGGGCAAACAGTGCCAACTCCGAAGTTTACGCGCACACATCAATCCGGGCCCCTATCTCCAAGAGTGGCACATGGATTTTTACGGCTACTGGCAGGAAAAGCGGTATGTTGAGGAACATCCGTTTGCGATGGCACCCGTGGGGATTAACACAACGTTCTATTTTCAGGACAACGATCCCGGTGAGGGGCATCTTAAGTTTATCAAAGGTGGACACCTGTCAGAACCGCCGCACCTCTATCCATTGGATCGCCCTAAATTTGAAGAGTGGTGTGAAACACAAGAACACGTGATCCTGCATCCGAAAGCAGGCGATTGTGTTGTTTTTATTAACCACATTCCGCATCAAGGGGCAAAAGAACGGGATGATATGGAAAGAAGCAACGTCGTCTGCCACTATCAGGTAACTCCGATGTACGAAGGCGTTTGGCACGTCTCTCGCCCGCGCGGGTATCAAGGCACATTCCCGTTTGCTTAGAGATATCCGTGGTACGATAAAAAGGCAGAGGTTTTTCACATCGACCTCATGGGGACTCCTCAAAAGGAAATACGGGAGCTCGTAGCAAGTCAAATTGACTGCGAAACGGACATCATATTTAAATGTCTGCCAATTTGGCAGACATTCCCCTCGAATTACGCCTATTTCAAGTGATTAATATTGGCATAAATATTGCACGCTATTCAACATTAGGAGAACTATTACAAACTTACCTTCTGACATGGAGATGAGAGAGGTTATGCCTCTTTTGCAGAGAGGCGTTTTTGACGCGTCCAAATTAATAGGACTCCCTGAATCATAATATCTTGGAATACATGCGTACACATTGCAAAGGCGGCATGCCTAAAATCTACTACACAAAGGAGAAATGGAAATGAGTAAAGTCATCGGGATTGACTTAGGAACGACAAATTCATGTGTCGCCGTTTTAGAAAGTGGCGATGCCAAGGTAATTGAAAATGCAGAAGGGAACCGGACAACGCCTTCGGTTGTCGGTTTTACGAAAGAAGGTGAACGTCCTGTTGGGCTGGTTGCTAAAAGACAAGCCACCACAAATCCTGAAAATACAATCTTTTCGATTAAAAGGTTCATGGGACGCAAATTTAACGAGATTGGAGACGATGCATCCCGTGTTCCATATCAATTAAAAGCCGACAAAGATGGCGATGTCGCTGTAAATATTGATGGTAAAGATTATTCGCCCCCTGAAATCTCCGCTATGGTACTGCGGAAAATGAAGGAAACCGCCGAAGCATATCTCGGAGAGAAAGTCACTAAGGCGGTTATCACTGTGCCTGCCTACTTTAACGATTCTCAGCGTCAGGCGACAGCAGATGCAGGGAAGATCGCAGGATTAGAAGTCGAGCGGATTATCAATGAACCGACCGCTGCCTCTCTTGCATACGGGTTACAAAATGAAGGCGATAAAAAAATTGCTGTTTACGACCTTGGGGGCGGTACATTTGACATTTCGATCCTTGAAATCGGGGACGGCGTTTTCGAGGTAAAAAGCACAAACGGGGATACACACCTCGGCGGTGACGATTTTGACCAGGCTATTATCGATTGGATGGCGCAAGAGTTTCTCAGCAGTCAAGGCATAGATCTACGCAACGATCAGATGGCACTCCAACGGCTAAAAGAGGCAGCCGAGACCGCGAAATGTGAACTCTCCACCACGTTACAGACAGACATCAACTTGCCGTTTATCACCGTCGATGCCAGCGGCCCGAAGCATCTTAACCTGACACTCACCCGCGCAAAACTGGAGCAGATTACAGATAGTTTGGTACAACGTTCGCTTGAACCGTGCAGACAAGCACTCGCCGATGCTGATATACAAGCGTCCTCCATTGACGAAGTTATCCTCGTCGGTGGGCAGACACGCATGCCGAAAGTCCAAGAAGCTGTAGAGCAACTCTTCGGTAAAGAACCACACAAGGGGGTCAACCCTGATGAAGTCGTCGCTATCGGTGCTGCGATTCAGGGAGGCGTACTATCAGGTGATGAAGAAGTCAAAGATATTCTCTTATTGGATGTTACACCGCTTTCGCTCGGTATTGAGACGCTCGGCGGAATGTTCACACGGTTGATTGAAAGGAACACGACAATTCCTACCAAGAAATCGAATACCTTCACAACAGCCGAGAATAATCAGACAGCCGTCGATGTGCATGTCCTTCAAGGCGAACGCGAGCAGGCGGTCTATAACAAAACCATCGGACGGTTCCGACTCGGCGAGCTGCCACCCGCACCAAGAGGGGTACCACAGATTGAAGTGACTTTCGATATTGATGCAAACGGTATCCTCAACGTGTCCGCGAAGGATACAGCGACCGGAAAAGAACAAAAAATCACCATTACCGCATCTTCTGGATTGACTGACGCTGAAATCGATCAGATGGTTAAGGACGCAGAAGCACACGCGGAAGAGGATAAGCAGAAACGCGAAGAAGTCGAAACTCGCAACCGTGCGGATTCCCTTGTCTACGAAACCGAGAAAAACCTCGAAGAATTTGGTGACAAGGTAGACGACCCTTCTAAGGAGAAAGTGAACGCTGCCGTTGCACGTGTCAAGCAGGCTTTAGAAGCGAATAATCACGCCGAAATTCAATCTGCGACGGACGAATTAACGCAAGTCTGGCACGAGGTCTCTGCACAGATGTACCAACAGACAGCCGGTGCAGATCCAGGTGCCGCTACAGAAGACCCGTCTGCTGCTGAAGAGGCAGCCGCCGCAACAGAGAGCGATGTCGTTGACGCTGAATACGAAGTTGTCAACGAGCAAGAAAAGAAAGAAGAGAAGTAGCGAATTAGGCTTCGTGGAAGTTAATAGAGGGGCACATAATCTAAACAGCGTTATGTGCGCCCCCTCAATTAAATAGACAATGCACAAAGGTCATCGCTCCGCCAGTTGACGGTGCGATCATCTACCTTTGATGCGCCACGTCTCAAGTACCCATCAATCGACTTACCTTCCAGTACCCGGACTTCAAATGTATAAGGCGGATCAATTTTGAAGGGAACAATCTCATCGATATTTCGGCAAGCCGCTGCAGCCGTCTCTCGAATCAATTCACACGAGCGTTGGGGTGAGATATGCAACGCAAGTTCTTGTCCGAGTCCCTGTTTTGTTTCAACGGTATAAATGTTGGGGATCAGCTGCTTCGCTTCAGCAATCGCTTTATCGTCGCCAGAGATGAAAACTGTTGGGACATCGAAAGTGCCTGCCAATGCTGCACGGCATCCGAATTCGCCGATCATTTCGCCGTTGAGTTTGTAGTATTCAATCGACAAAGAAGAATAGGTATGGCTCAACGGTGCGTTCGGTGTACCTGCCATCGCATGCTGCCCCACAAAAAAGAGCGCGTCATAACCCTCATTAAGATAGTAGGGCGGACGGATAGGCCCCCGCGCAATTAATTTCGCGTTCGGATGAAATTTGAGAACATCAATCCCGCCAGAGCCGTGTCCATCCCAGACCACGACTTCTGCGTCTGCATCCACATCAAGAATGCCATCAACAGCAGCATTTACCTCTTGCGTCAATAATTTCATGGCGGTCTGTTTCAGGGGCCCCTCTTCACGGGTTTGATTGAAACGGGATACCATCGCAACGCCTTCCAAGTCGGTCAAAATGTAAATCTTCATGGTTGGGTTCCTATCAGATTTAATAACCGTACCGTGTTGAAATGAATATCCGGACAATACTTATGACACCGTCCACGTTTCACCATCGTGAAGAAGCGCGTCGAGGTCGCCTTCGCCCATCTGTTCTGTTGCGGTACGGATCTGGTTGGTCATCAGGTTTTCATAGCACGGGTGTTGGACGCTTCGGAAGATGCCCATCGGGTGTGGCATGTCAGGCGTATCGCTCATCCCAGCGAGGAAATTCGCTAAGGTGGTGTCTTCGGCGTGCTGGTCGTGGACGATGAGGTCGTAGACGGTGTGCTCGCCATCCGTGAGGTCAACGACTTCAGGTTGAAAACCGTTGAGTCGGATGCCCTTATCGTGTTCCGCGCCGAAAACGAGGGGTTCCCCGTGTTCGAGCAGCACCGTATGATCAGTCTTATACTCTTTTTCTCTCTGTAGTTCAAAGGTATCATCGTTAAAGATATGGCAATTTTGGTAGATCTCAATAAAAGACGTGCCTTTATGCTCAAAGGCAGCCTTGAGCATCGGACGCAAATGATCCGAGTGAATGTCTACCGACCTTGCAACGAATGTTGCACCGGAAGCGAGAGCAAGACTGATTGGATTAAACGGTGTATCTAACGAACGGAGTGGTGTGGACTGATACATTTTCTGGCCGCGTTCAGATGTCGGTGAATATTGTCCCTTTGTGAGCCCGTAGATGCGGTTGTTGAACAGCAGTACGTTGATATCGAAATTCCGACGCATCAGGTGGATAAAGTGGTTACCACCGATTGAGAGTGCATCGCCGTCCCCCGTGATGACCCACACGGAGAGATCGGGGTTCGCCATTTTTACACCGGAGGCGATGGTTGGGGCTCTACCGTGGATCGTGTGGAAACCGTAGGTGTTCATATAGTACGGGAACCGACTGGAACACCCGATGCCGGAGATAAAGACGATATTCTCTTTGGGAATGCCGAGTTCAGGTAGCGTACGTTGCGTCTGGGCAAGAATAGAATAGTCGCCGCAGCTTGGGCACCAGCGGACATCTTGGTCAGATTTGAAATCGTTCCTTGTGAGGGTCGGTGCACTGACTGGAATCCGTGAGGTTCTTTTCCTTTTCATGATATGTTACCGCCTTTGCGTTTGAGGCTAAAGGTGTTCTATCTTTTTAAGTATCTCGTCAATCTTGGCATGCAACTCAAAAACGTGAAACGGTTGCCCCTGTACTTTGTTAAACCCGATCGCGTCAATAAGATAGGTGGCGCGGATGAGTTGTAGGAGTTGCCCACTGTTGAGTTCCGGGATTAAGATTTTTTTGAATCTTTTGAGGATGTCGCCTAAGTCATTTGGAAACGGATTGAGATGTCGGAGATGAACATGTCCTATCGGGAGGCCTTCGGCAACGTAATTTTCCGCTGTGGTTCTAAGCGCGCCGAACGTACCACCCCATCCGAGCAAGAGGATTTCACCCGCTTGTGCCCCAAAGACCTCAGTAGGCGGAATGTCATTCGCAATGCGTGCCACCTTTTCCGCTCGGATTTCTACCATTTTCTCGTGATTCTCAGGATCGTAACTGACGTGTCCTGTCACGTCGGATTTCTCCAATCCACCGATGCGGTGCTCTAACCCGGGTGTTCCCGGCTTCGCCCACGGGCGCGCCAGCGTCTCTGGGTCGCGTAAATACGGTTCAAATTCGTCACTGGGCCCTGCGCTTGTTGTGAAATTCGGTTTAATCTCCGGTAATTCGGAGAGTTCGGGGATTTTCCATGGTTCGGCACCCATTGCGATATAGAGATCGGATAAAAAGATCACAGGGGTCCTATATTTTACTGCAATACGACACGCCTCATAGACGGCTTCAAAACAGTCAAACGGACGGGAGGATGCGACGATTGGGATCGGTGATTCCCCGTTCCTACCGTAAAACATCTGTAGAAGGTCTGACTGTTCTGTCTTCGTCGGCATCCCTGTTGAGGGACCCGCACGTTGGATGTTGCATACGACAATCGGGAGCTCAGCGATCATTGCAAGATTAATGGCTTCCGCTTTAAGAGCGAGTCCGGGGCCACTACTGCCAGTAACACCGAGTGCGCCGCTAAAGGCTGCACCGATGGCGACACCGACGGCGGCGATTTCATCTTCCATCTGCATCGTGATAACACCGAAATTTCGGTATTTTGCAAGCCCGTGAAGGATATCGCTGGCAGGCGTTATCGGGTAACTCCCATAAACGAGCGGTAAACCAGACTGATGCGATGCAGCAATTAATCCGAGCACTGTCGCCATATTGCCTTCTATGTTCCGATAGGTGCCGGGTTCAAAAGGTGCCGGTTTGACATCGTAAGAGACAGCGAATTGCTCAGTCATATCACAGTAGGTATTCCCCGCGCGAAGTGCAAGGATATTGGGCTCGATGTACTGCGGTCTTTTGGCGTATTTCGCTTTGATCCACTTCATCGTGTATTCCATCGGACGATTGTAGAGCCAGAGGATCATACCGAGTGCAAAGAAATTTTTACACCGATCAATTTCAGATGTTGTTAAGTCTGTTGTTTCTAATGCTTTTCGCGTGAGTCGTGTTAATTCGACACCGAAGACTTGGTATTTTGTAAGGGCATCGCTTTCGAGGGGGTCTTCTTCATATCCTGCAAGACGTAGATTGCGTCGCGCGAAATTGTCGGTATTTACAATTAAAATGCCGTTGGGCTTAAGTTTATGGAGGTGTACTTTTAACGCCGCGGGGTTCATTGCTACGAGTACGTCACAGAGATCACCAGGGGTATGAATCTGTTCACTGGAGAAATGGAGTTGAAAGCCGGATACACCTGCTGTAGACCCGGCAGGGGCGCGAATCTCAGCGGGGTAATCAGGGAGGGTAGCGACATCGTTCCCAATGAGGGCGGTGGTTTCTGTCATTTGTGTGCCAATGGTCTGTGAACCATCACCGGAATCGCCAGCAAATAAGATTGTCGCTGCCTCGATTTGCTCTACTGGCTTGCGCATCACAATTGCTTCCTTTGCGTGTGGTAGGTGCGCGATTTTCAAACGCGCCTATAAAATCTGAAATCCTGAAACATTTAGGCTCCCTCACGGGCTTTAAAGGCATCTCGGACCGGTCTTGGAGGTAGCGTTAGGACTTCTTGTGGAAATTCCTCAACGAGATAAGAGATCGCATCACGAATAGAGACCATGCCGATCGGTCGGTTTTCTGAATCAACAATCGGGACGTGCCGGTATTGACCGCGTTCCATATAAAGCATAGCGGTGTTTAGGGAGTCTTCCGGTTGTGCTGTTTGTGGATCTGCTATCATGAATTCTTTAACGGTGATGACATCCAGATCTCCAACCTGTTTGTTAAGAATTTTGTTGAGCACGTCTCGTTCACTAAAAATCCCGCGAAGATAACCGTTTTCGACGACCGGTGCCGCACCAATCTTATGGGTAAGGAGTATATCAATGGCTTCGTTTGTGCTACAATTAATGTCAATAGTGACAATAGGACGCATTATATCTTTGAGTGAAACATGAATTTCGTGAGCATGCCATGCTTTTAACGCATCTGCTTCGTCCATCTGTTTTAATTCTTCGTCAATTGCTAAATCGTAAAGCACGGTTACGCCTCCTATTCCTGATTCTCTATGAATACAGTAATATGCTCCAAAATATCGCGGGTCGAAATTATGCCGATGGGATATGCTTCCTCTTGGTCATCCCAGACGCAGAGTGGAACATGTCGGAAGTGTCCGAGGTGCATCAGGTTCAAAGCGAAGGCAATGGGGTCACTGGCGCGTAATGCCTCTGGCTCCGGGGTCATAACCTGTTCAACTTTAAAGTCCGAGGGTGCGGCGCGTTGTCCGCTCAAGTGAACTAGCAGGTCACGTTCGGTAATAATCCCTACCAATTGCTCATCAGCATCAACGACGAGAACGCATCCACGCTCTTCTTCCTGCATCATGTCAATCACAATAGAAACAGGGGATCCAATTGGCACCGTAGCAGGTTGTTTATAGTCTAATGTGCTAATCGGTAAAGACAGCGTTCTTGCGTCCATCGTATTTATTCCTTTAGTGTAACGTTAGAAAACAGATTTCGGTTTCTTATTCTCTTTACTACTTAAAAAGGATACCACATTTTGTGCCGATTTGCAAGAATATTTTCAGCGAAAAATTCTGTCTAAATTTTGTGGTTTCAGTTTCGGTATGTCTAATCCCTATATCGCCAATGTAACGGCACGCGAACTCGGTGACCCCCAACCAGGTAGAACGATCGACCACCTACCCGCAGGGCCACCGGCTACCATGAGCAATAAGTCTTCTGCTGAGTATTGTTGTGTTGTGTCAGCGATATATCGACGAATGTCGGTTTTGCTAAAGCCATCCTCAGAAATTGTTTTTGCGTGTTCAACACCAATGACGAGAAGCGTTTCACCGCTGCTGTTGCCGGGGGCAGCGATATTCTCAGAGATCGTGTCGAGGATACCTTCAGCGGTATTGCTCCGGTGATCATTAACGGATTGTGGTCCGGCAGCGGCGAAAACTGTGACAGTGCTATCGTCGGCTTGGAATCCACGGTCAATATGCATGGCATCCCAAGGGCTTGCCTCCTCCTTTTCAGCGATGCAGCAGGTATACTTTCCGGCGTGTCCAAACGCTGCGCGATCGAGCTCACCGGGTAACGCACCGCCAATATTCGTGCATACGAATCGGACCGCACGACCAATAGTTGTGTTTGCTCGCCACCCCTGACCGAAAAGATTGAACCCGCCGTTGATTTCTAACACCTTTCGGATGGGACCGTTGACAATAAGCATCGGTCCAACGTGAGACGTTGTGACTTGGACACCGTGGAGGTTGAATTGCTCGGAAGTCATCGCCTTTACTGCGGCGAGGATAAGCGGTAGATATGCAGGCTTGCACCCTGCCATAACAGCGTTGATTGCGACCTTTTCAACCGTTGCTCTACCCCATTTCGGTGGAACTGCGGCGATAAGCTCATCTGGATCCCGATCTGTCCCGCTCAGCATCCGTTCAACGCGATCAGAGGTAGGTGGAACAACAGGCAGACCGTCTGTCCATCCGTTTTCATAGCAGACCTCAATAAGGTCTTCGGTTTCGTCAATTTCAACTTGTGTAGAATTCCATTCTCGTGCCATAGATGTGTCCTTTCAATACGATTCGTTTTGATATACGCGTTCAGATATGCTATCATATTAGCACGAATTCTTTAGGTTTGCAAGCCCCTGTTTTCAGAGTTATTGGTTTTTCAACGCACGGAAATGAGGAGAAAAACAGCGTGAAAATTGCTTTTATTGGTGTCGGCGGCATCGCTGGCAACTACCGTCGAAGTCTAAAACAACTTGAGCGTCCTATCGCGGCGGTCTGCGATATAAATGTCGAACGCGCCGAAGCGATCGCAACTGAGGAAAACGCTACCGCTTATACCAATCACGGAGAAATGCTTCAGCAAGAGAAGCCGGATGTGGTGTTTGTTTGTATACCTCCCGGTGCACACACAACACAGGTTGCCGAGGCTGCAGAATCTGGCGCGGCTCTCTTTGTCGCCAAACCTGTTGCACAAAACTTGGAAACCGCCCAATACGCAAGCGACGCTATTGCTGCTGCCGGTATTATCAATCAGGTCGGATATATGGCACGGTATAGCGATATTACGGTAAAAACGAAGGAATTGGTCAGCAGTCGAAAACTGACAATGGGAATAGGACGGTTTCTCACGAGGATGGGAGCCAGCCATCCGTGGTGGGGAAAATATGATGTATCACGTGGACAGATGGTAGAACAGACAACACACGTTTTTGACCTCATCCGCTACTTTCTCGGCGATGTTAACACTGTTCACGCTTACGGTATCAAAGGTGTCTCGGATGGGATCGCCGATTTTGAGGAGTGTACTGTCTGTAATCTGAAATTTGAGAGCGGTGCAGTTGGTAGTATTACCAGTACATGTGTCGCCCGCGCACACGACAGTTTCGCAACGGAACTCGTCGGCGACGATCTCTATCTCAAACTCACGCACGATCTCGGATTGCGCGGCCAAATTGGGGGTGAAGGAATTGACTACACCGGTACGGAAGCAGGTTATTTTCGACAGGTTGAGCAGTTCATCAAGGCAGTCGATGCAAACGATCAAGGGCTGGTCCTATCCGCCTACGCCGATGCCGTGAAAAGTCTTGCTGTGACACTCGCTGCAAACCGTTCATTGGAGACAGGACAGGTTGAGCAAGTTGCTGAGTGATTGAAGGAAAAATCAACACTTACTTGACTTTGACAATCGGCAATCGGTTTGAAATTCTTGACAGTAATTTCAAATTTTGGGGGTTGTTCGGCATTTTTGATTTCGCTCATTATTGTTTCTGCTAATCCAGTTAGTTTGTAAACGCGCTTGCAATGCGTTCTTACTATTTTAGCGCGAGTTGCCACTTATTTCTTAACATAGCACCCCTACAGAGTGCAGCTGCTTACATATCGGATTTCTATAGACATCCCCTCCTACGAGGTGAAGAAAATCCGAAAAACCGTGTTAGAAATACGCCAAATATGTTGTAGCAACTTGTGTTATTTTACACTTTAGAAAAACGTCAAATACGGTTTTCCGACGATCTCTCGCCATAACAAGACTGCAAGTTCGCGGGCGTGATAATCGCCCCACATGGATGCCTCTCCACACGGAATCTTCCGACCCTCTGGCACATAATCCCAACCGTTCGGACGGTGATATACCGAATGCAACAACACCCCTTGATGCGCACCGGATTCCGAGAGATAAGGTTCGGCGAAAAGCGTTTTAGCAACCGTTAAACCTGCTTGGTAGTAGGCACCTCCCGCTTCTGTCTCACCGTGTTTTCTGAGGTAGTTGCCAAGTCTAATTAACCCTTGTGCTGCAATCGCCGCTGCGGAACTATCTACCGGTTCAAGATCGTTATATGGATCCGCAGGAACCGCTAAATAATCACCGAGCTCGGCTAAGCCAGGAGCACCAGTATCCCAATACGGAATCCCATCTTGTGCCGTGTTCTCAATATAGAAATCCGCTGTCGCCTCCGCTGCTTTTCGGATATGTGCTGTTGCCAACGCGTATCCGCCGTAAGGTTCGAGAACATCTTCGGACAGTGTATCAAAAAACTCAAGCTGCTCGGCGTAACCTGTAATAATCCACGCCAATCCGCGCGTCCACGTCGTAAAGGGTGAGTACCCTTGCTGTGTGCTTGGGCAGCGATAGTTTCCATCGTTTGTATTGAAGATGGATTCATGCACCACCCGTCCGCGCAAATCATAAGCGTCGCGGCCCTCGCCGTAATAGACGTTATAGGTTGCTGTTGTCTGTGAGTGCTGGAGCAAACGTTCCAACAGACTGATAGCGACATCGCCTTCACCCATCAGCACTGCACCGAGTGTGTGTCCGAGTGCCAATACCCGTAAAGATCGAATTGTGTCCGAAAAGAGCGAATGCGGACCGTTGAAAGAGGCGATATATCCTGTCCCATCTTTAATTCGGGTCCAGCGGCTCGCTTGAACGGCGGCGGAGGCTTTCAGTGCAAGTTCATAAAAGTGCATCTCACTATCATCGTGCGGAATTACACCCTCACGCATGAGACGGCGGAGATTACCGTAAGTGGAGACGTTGTTGAACCCATGATCGTGCACACCGATGTGTGTGACGTGCGGTGCCATCTTTTCAATCGTGTTCTGTCTGCCGATCTCAAGGAATTGTTCATCGCCCGTGGCATCAAATTGGAGGATTGCGGAACCGAATTGGAACCCTTGCGTCCACTCTGTCCAGCCGCGGGTCGCATAGGTGCCCGCAACGGTGAAGACAGGCGTGCCTTTTTCAGGGGGCCATGTGTCCTCAATGGCTAAAATTTTTTGACCTGAATATTCAAAAAGTCTCTCAATATGAGGTTTCAGATCGTCAATACGTAATGAATTGTTTATCTGCATTGGCTATGATTGTTTCCTCAGTGCAATGTATTAATCTAAATATGCTTACGACGCGTTTTCATTCCCAGCCCTTTTATACCGTTCACATATCACTTCAATGAGGTTGGTTGTGGATTTACCGGGGACGTTCAGTCCTACGACGACCTTGCCGCCGTTTGCCTCAACGACCTCCCGTTCAATGAGTTGTTCGAGTTTATAGTCGCCACCTTTAACGTGGATACTCGGTTTGAGTTCGGAGAGCAGATCAATAGGTGTCAATTCCGGGAAGATGACGACGTAATCGACGCATTCCAACCCAGCGAGCATTTCTGCGCGTTCTACTTCAGGCACAAGCGGACGGTTTTCACCCTTAAGTTGTCGAACGGAATTATCACTGTTGATCCCGACTACGAGTAAGTCGCCGAGTTGGCGTGCCGCTTGTAGATACCGGAGGTGCCCCAAGTGTAGCACATCAAAACAACCGTTGGTGGTGACAACGGTCTTACCGCCTGCTTTCGCTTGTTGAAGACAAGACGCGAGTTCACTGCGATAATAGATTTTTGAGTTTAACATTTTGGTTTCCAATAACAGGTATCTCGGACCTTTAATCGTAGATTTTGAAACATTATATAGTCTATCACGCCTCGGACGCTTTGACAAGTTTTTCCTTTCAGGACGTTTTCGTTTTTGCCAAAGGTACTATCCCCAGGCACGGTAGGAGCGGTTGCCTAACAGCACCAGCACAAAAACAGATAGGAAAACCAACCCGTTAATTCTTCTGCTAAAATATCGTTTTTTTTGAAAAAATAGGTAGGAAATTGCCCAAAATCTTAAAAATAACACATTTTTTTGTAATTTTTCATTTATTTTCATTTTCTTTTTAAGGGTTGTGTTGAAAGGGTTCTGAGAAAAAAAGTATATAGAAGTCAGGGATGTTGTGATAAAATACTGCCATATAGATTTTTTTAGAGACAATGTCAGCAGGAATCACACGGTGGAAGAGATATATCT
>RKRO01000142.1 GCA_007571355.1 Candidatus Poribacteria bacterium
GTCGATACTGATGAACTCACACTGAAACCCCCTGAGAAACTCCACGGTCTAATTTTCCCTAAATTAGCAGTCGCTGACGGTGTGCTTTATGGAGCCGCATCGACTTTAGTCCCTCAGCATAAACTGCACATTTACCGTCTCTCGGTGAATCGAAACGTGTTAGTCTCTATCCAAGGGGTTCCCGCTCTTGAAGATGCGCCTTCCACCATAGATATGGTGGCTTGGGCAGATAAATCGATCCTACGCGAAACATACCCCAGCGCGTTTGCAGTTAGCGGTGAGACATTCTATGCAGAATACATGCGCCAGCTGCTCCGGTGGAAGCGCGACGAGTCGGAATGGTTTAATACTGGACTCATAGACGGTGAACCTTCCAACAATAAGGGCGATGGGACGAAATATCTCAAACTTGCTGTTTCTGATGAAACCGTCTATGCAGGGAAACGCGATGGTCATCTTTTTCAATCGTTCGACAGTGGTGATACATGGAAAGACTTGACACCAAACCTCCCCTTACGTTTTGAGCATTTCAATGATATATCCTTCGCGGGTTCAACAGTATACGTCGCTACAGACGCGGGGGTATTGACATCGGAAGTCGGTGAACGTTGGCGCACAATCACGGATACCGAAGGGACACGTACGATCATCAACCAAATAACTGTGGATAACATGGTAGTTTATGGTGCAAGTGACAAAGCGGCCTATCGCTTGAATAATCACAACGAATGGGAAAAGATCACGCCAGAAGTGCCAGATAATGTTACCGATCTCGTGGTCAATAATGACAGACTTTATATCACCACTGAACATCGAGGGATGTTTCAAATCTCTCTTGAGAAAGGAGAGTAGGAAATGGTCTTCGGAGTAGCCGTGATGATGTTAACTTTTCGTGTTCCGAGGCAATTAACTATACGTAAAAAATAAACGAAAAGAAGAAGGAAAAAACACTTCTGTTTCGTAGTTACAGCCAAACTGTTGTGGGAATCGAAGGTTCCGCAAGGTTTGGCTGTTTTTGCGTTTTGCTGGTCTTTACATTCGATCGAAAGGCTTGACGTTTTTTCTACGCGAACATAATATATTAACGCAAGTTACCACCTTGTAGTATCACCGGTCAGATTGGACCCGAAAAGGTTCTCCGCAAATTAAAAAAATAAAATTCTGGCTCATGTAAAGACTACGTGCTCATGAACATGTCAACCCCTTGTGCGGACCGCCTTCGGACGAAACGATCGCACTTACTTTTTCCATGAGCGAACATTTTTTTCATAATTATGCACCCATTTCGCACCTAATATGCATCCTTATAAAGTGATCGGAGATGATCCCATGAAAAATAGTGATGTTGAACTCGTTCACCGCATTCTCGATGGCGATGATAGTGCCTTCAGTGAACTCGTGAAAAAATATCAAAAATCTGTTCACGCGCTCGTGTGGCGAAAAATAGGAGACTTCCATATCGCCGAGGAGCTTACACAAGATACGTTTCTAAAAGCATACCAGAAGCTTCCCACATTGCGGAAACCGCAGCGTTTTGCGAGTTGGCTTTACGTCATAGCCGCGAACAACTGTAAGGTGTGGCTGCGCAAGAAGCGTCTACAGACAGAGTCGCTCGCGGAAATGGATGGCGCACAATTAGAAAAAACGGCGTATTCTCAGTATGTCGTTGAAGAAAACGAGCGGACAATAGCAGAAGCGAAACGTGAAGTTGTGAAGCGGCTGCTTGCGAAACTCCCAGAGAGCGATCGGACGGTCATCACGCTGCATTACTTTGGCGAGATGTCGGCTGCAGATATCGGTGCGTTTTTGGGTGTCTCTGTGAATACGATTAAGAGTCGACTCCGCCGGGCACAACAACGTTTGAAAAAAGAAGAACCGATGGTCCGAGAGGCTTTGGAGCATTTTCAGGTCACGCCGCATCTGACAGAGAACATTATGCAAGAAGTTTCGCGCCTGAAACCGGTCGCACCCTCCGGCAGTAAACCGTTAGTACCGGTGGCAGTCTCTGCCGCGACAGCGGTCCTTATTTTCCTCATAATGGGTGTTGGTTCTCAATACCTCGCCCGTTTCCAGAGACCGTATAACATAGACGCGCAATCCGAAACGACCGTTGAAATCATTGACGCATCTATCGTTCTTGACACACAAGCGAAACGGGATTTACGCAACCAAGCCGGACGTTTCGATACCACTGGTAAAAACATCGGTGCTGGGCCACAAGTCTCGGAACCTGTTAGACTCGGTGCAGCGCAGATAGAAAAAGAGACGCAGCTGTCAACACAGCAGCAGTGGATACAAACAAGCGGACCAGAGGGGGCTACCGTGTTCGGTTTGTATGCAAGCAGCACAGGGGACATATACGCCCCTTCACCCATTGGCATGTATAAATTGGCACCCAACGCATCCGCATGGACACTCATCAACACATCCATAGCAATGCGTGGGAGGACTCCAATGGCTGAACGAGATAAGACTCTCTATCTTGCCGCTACCGGTAAAATATACACTTCAACAGACAGGGGCGAGAATTGGCAATCACTTGGGGAGCATCCGAAAGGAGATGCTATCGGACTCGTAGCCATCGACGATGGACTCTATCTTGTCCTTGACACTCAGGTTTTCCGATCTACGGATGCGGGTGAACAGTGGATTCCATTCGGTGATACCGTCGAAAACAGGGTCAACCTTGCAATCGCTGTTATGGAAAAGACAGCGTTCATTGGCACCAACCGGGGGCTCTACCGTATCCTTGCAGGTACGTGGGAAAAATTATCGATAGGGACGACCAAAGCCATCCAGTCCTTGGCTGTTTCTGAAAGGAATCTCTATGTCGGAACAGGCCCCGACTTTACACAATTGGCAACGCCTGAAGGGAGGGCACAGCATGCAGCGCAACTTATGGAAGACGACAATTCAAGGGCGTGGGAAATTTTCCACTCCGCTGATTTTGGAGATTCATGGACCGATATAACGCCTATAAGTGATTCGCCTACGATGAAAATTTCGCCAGGGGTCAAAGTCATGGCAGCCGGAGAGACGCTCTTAGCGTTAGGATTTATGACGCATTTTCGCTCAACGGATGCCGGAAAAACATGGACAGAACTCGGCTTCAGTTTTGATAAAGATACATTTGACATGAAGACAATGATGAATTCAGTGATGATGAGTGTGTTCCCTGCTGTAACAGTAGATGAAAAGACGTTCATCAAAGCGGGATCTCTCACACTTACACGTTCAACGGATGGTGGTGAATCGTGGCATCCATTTACAAAGGGGATAGTCGGGACCACGATATTCAACTTGGTATCCTTCAACAATGCGATTTACACGAGCACCTTCACAGGAATCTCCAAATCCATCGACGGTGGGGCCTCTTGGCAACCCCTTCGTCTCAATACCAATGAGTTGACGCGAAAACCAACAGAGAAAACCATTCCATCCGCTATGTTATTCTTTCCTAAGCTCTCAATTTCGGATGGGGTGCTTTACGGTATTGCATCAGACTTAGTTGAAAAGAACAAATTTCGGATTCTCCGCTCTGCTGCGGATGATAATGTGCTTGTGCCTATCCAAGGCATTCCAGTTTTTCCCGAAGATATCGCTATAGAGATAGAAGAAAATGAATCTCGGATAGCATCGAAACAAAATATAACGGATGGCTCCGCTAAGGAACGTGAGAAACCTGATGTCTCGGTAAATGTAGCGCAGCAGACAGATGAGACCCAATTGGATCTATATCCTGATGGGTTTGCAGTCAGCGGCAACACATTCTATGTGGAATACAAGCAACGACTTTTCCGGTGGAAACGCGGAGATCCTGAATGGATAGACACTGGGTTGATAGATGTCACGCAACCCTTTGACAATCCATTTAACAGCGGTTTCCGCATAGCCGTGTCAGAGGAGACTGTCTACGTCGGAAAACGAGATGGGCATCTCTTACGTTCCCCGGATGGCGGGAACACATGGAAAGACTTAACGCCAAATCTGCCGCTTCGTTTTGAGCGTTTCAACCAGATCGTCTTTGTGGGTTCAACGGTATACGTCGCAACGGACACAGGTGTCTTGACATCAGGCGACGGTGAACACTGGCAGACAATAACCGATAAGGATGGAACGCACACCCTCATAGACCGAATGGCTGTGGCAGGGACAACAATTTATGGTGCCGGTGATAAAGGGGTCTATCGATTAAATAACCAAAATAGGTGGGAACAAATTTCACCCGAGGTGCCTGATACTGTTATCGCGCTTGTTGTCAAGGGTAACAGGCTTTATATTGCGACTGAACAGCGCGGGATGTTTCATATCCCACTTGAAAACGAAAACAACTGATGTACTATCACATTGAAAACACAGGAGGTCTCTCATGAAAAAACGTCTGTTTCTGATTATCATAGGATTATGCTTTGTCTCTCTCATTGGCGTGGCATTTTTACGCATATCACGTCCGCAATCCGAGGCACCCATCAAAACAGAATCGGTTCAGAAAAGTGCCGAATCAACCGATATGTCCCAAACCGAGGACTCGGCCCGTTCAGATAGCACAGATGCAACGCCGCAAGCATCGCTACCGAATATAGGCAACATAGATATGGAAGAATATAAAGCGGCACTGCGTTCCAAAGACCCCGAGCGCATTAAAAAGGCTTTGGGACCAGAGATAGCAGATCGAGTTGATGCCGTTATGGCGTTCATGGAAGAAAAAATGGAAGGTTTAGAAGAAGGT
>RKRO01000192.1 GCA_007571355.1 Candidatus Poribacteria bacterium
ATATTATGTCTGTGGAAACCGAATATGCCGCGCACAAATTTGGAAATAGACCAAATCCGAGAACCTTATACTGAGAACTTTCTAAAAAATGCCGCTGGAAAAGTCCGAAAAGATACACCTTCACGTTATGGATCAGCAGGTAAAATGACTATCTATAATGCACATAAAAATGGGGCTTTGCCGAGAGATGTCATCAAAATTCCTGCCCTAGCTGGCGGAGCAGGGCGCTCTGAAAGGTGGTTTGTTTGTAGAACATGCAAATCCCAAATATTTCCGCCTGCGGAACTGCCTGAACACAGAGAACACGATATATTCAAACATCCGACTCAAAAACCGATGGAATTGACGAGACGACTCATCCTATCTCGCATCAACGGCAAAAATGGAAAAGTCCTGATTCCATTCGCCGGATCCGGATCAGAATGTGTTGTCGCGCAAGCATTGGGGATCGAGTATTTGGGGATAGAGATAAACCCTGAGTTTGTGGATTTTGCAATGAAGTGGTTGAAATATGAACGTAAAGACCAGATAACGCTGAAACTTTTTGAACACACAGCCAATCTATGGGATGAAAAATGTACCGATTAACAGCAAGAATGGAACAGACTTTACGTCAATTTTTGGAAAAATATCATGAACTATTTGATGGCGGACGATGTTCGGGATGGGAATTAGAGGAACTTGTATTCAAATCCATTCAATCGGATAGCACAGCAGACCATCATGCCATTTGGCAAGAAGGCGGGCACGATGATCAAGCAGATATCCGAGTTCGAGTAAACGGAAAGTTATACCCGTTACAAATCAAATCCGGCGAAATCAAACAAGTCAAATCTGACACTGGGAAAGCACCACATTTAGTATTGTCAGGACATAGGTTAGGACGTTTTAACGGGGACTTTGAGAAAATGACAGAATATCTAAATGAGGACAGGGCAAATTTTTTATCTATACCTTATCGCAAAGTTGATGACGATACTGGTAGACACCATATCTATCAAATTGTATACGTAGAGAGTACATACCTACAGCAACTTCATTCTTCTCTATGGGAAAAGGTAAGTAAGTCCAGTTGGAAACAAATTAATTCGCACGGCGTTATCTTTACATTACACTCCTAAATGAGTTGGCAAGTTTGGTGGAGAATACCGTTATCGTTAGTGAATCATTCATTAGAATTCATAATCGGATAAGGACTTATGCAATAGGTTCAAACGTCCAAAGGATAAGTCAATTAAAAAAAGGAGTTATCTATGCAAGGTGGGTTGGAACGCGCCACAGGCGAGAAGATGGTACTCAACTTCGGTCCGCAACATCCAGCAACACACGGCACCCTTCGCATCGTGTTAGAACTGGATGGCGAATCCGTCTTGAAGGCAACGCCCCATGCGGGCTATCTGCATACCGGGTTCGAGAAACTCGGTGAACACCTGGATTACAACCAGTATATCGTCGTTACAGACCGAATGAACTATCTCTCACCACTGTCCAACAATTTCGGGTATGTGCTCGCTGTCGAACAATTGCTCGGTATTGAAGTACCCAAACGGTGTCAATACATCCGAATTTTAATGGCGGAACTCTCACGACTCGCGGATCACCTCCTATGGTTGGGAACTGCCGCCCTCGACTTAGGCGCGTTTTCAGTATTTCTCTACAGTTTCCGCGAACGGGAAAAATTGTATAGCATCTTTGAAAAAACAACCGGCGCACGGTTAACAACCAGTTACACACGCGTCGGCGGGGTCCTCCGCGACCTCTATGACGGTTGTGAGGAAGATATCCGACAATTCATCAACAACTTCCCGAAAGCACTGAAAGAAACCCATACGCTGCTCACAAAGAACCGAATCTGGATGGACCGGACAAAAGGCGTTGGATCTATTTCAGCTGACGATGCTGTTAACTATGGACTCACAGGCCCCTGTCTCCGAGCCGCTGGTATAGCACACGATATCCGCAAGGCTGAACCGTATTCCAGCTATGATGAATTGACGTTTGATGTCCCCGTAGGTACCAACGGGGATGCCTATGACCGATACCTCGTCCGGATGGAGGAGATGATTCAGAGTTGTGGCATCGTTACGCAAGTACTGGATAATATACCTGACGGACCCGTCAACGTCGAAAATAACAAGATTACAATGCCGAACAAGTCCGATGCGTATGGGCATATCGAGGGCTTAATTCATCACTTTAAGGTTGTTATGGATGGACACGGCGTGCAGCCACCGAAAGGCGATCACTATTGCGCAACCGAATCCCCGAACGGCGAACTCGGCTTTTATATCGTCAGTGATGGCAGCGGCACCGCCTATCGTATCCGGATCCGGCCACCAAGTTTCTTCCACTTCCAAGCACTACCACACATGTTGGAAGGCGGCATGGTCTCTGATACTGTGGCTGTCTTGGGAAGTTTGAACGTCATCGCAGGAGAATTAGATCGGTAACTTCGTCAAAACAGGCTATCTGGGCTAGGAGGATTCAATGGAACTCAAAGGCATTATGCTTTTCGTCAAAGACATGAAGACTGTAATCGCTTTTTATAGGGACGTTGTCGGATTAGTACCAGACGAAGACCAGCCGTTCCCAGAACACCGTTTCTTCCGATTTCACGCAGGGGCTTGCTCGTTGTGTCTCCATAGTGCCAGCAAACCCAATGAGGGGAGACAAAAACTGATGTTTCACGTTGAAAGCGTGAGTGCCATTCATCAGCACATAAAATCGAAAGGGAAACGATTACGGAAACTTGAGAACAACGACGGGCATGCCATCTTCGATATCCGCGACCCTGAAGGCAACCGTATTCAGTTTTACGGGGACTATTGATTTTGGGAATTTCTCACAAAGATAGATAAAGTAATTTTGAATTGAGCAGGCTTGAATTCTATGAAACTAAAAGTTGTTATCCACAAAGCCGAGGAAGGCGGATATTGGGCGGAAGTGCCATCACTCGCCGGTTGTGCCACACAAGGCGACACTTTTGAAGAATTACTTGAAAACATTTACGAAGCAATTGAAGGGTATTTATCCGTAGATGTTAGTAATATAAAAATCGCAGAAGATGATAGAGTGATGGAGATAGCTGTTTGAAAGCGTTAACCGGTAAAGCGTTTTGCCGTTTATTAGAAAAGCACAATTGGCAGTTAAAGCGAATCAAAGGCAGCCATCACATTTATGCCAAAGATGGCATTCCGGAGCGGATAGCCGTGCCTGTCCACGGTAATAAAACACTCAAACGCGGGTTGCAAAGATCTTTTATGGAAATCGGTGGAATAGAAGAAAGTGAATTGTAGCAGCATTAACCCCTCTTTTCTTTTATGTTAAGAGCATGAGTGCTACATCAATGTTACACTTTTCACCTTTTTTCTTCACAATAGGAAATTATAAAAGTAGGCATAAACCCTTACAGTTATTGAGTTTTAGACCGAGGGTTTCTGCAGCTAAATGTTACACTGGTGTAACGTTTCATGGAAAAGAAATTATTAAAAACCCAATTCGCACTTTGCATCGAAAACAGTGGTTGTGAAGACATAGAGAAACGAAAATTCTATCAAATTCTTCCCGATGAAGAAGCAGCACGTGAAGGCTATCTCCGCGTGGTTGATGAATCTCAGGAGGACTACTTGTATCCCGAATCTTATTTCATTTTTGTTGACTTACCTCACAAGGTACAGGAAGCATTCACAGCAACAGCCTAAGTGTTCTGTGACTCAATATAGGAGTATTTATCGTAAAACAAAAAAAATAAGTTACCTTTTCAAAAAACAGAGGAGAATCATAATGGCACGTCCGTATGCAAAAGATACCTTTATCCCTTACGCACCTACACACGATGCAAATTTTTATCCTGAAACAGATGGAGAACCCATGGCAGCAAGCGATTATCATAGACGATTATTAATGTGGGTATTGCAAGCACTTGAGGCACATTTTGCACAAAAACCAGATGTCTATATCTCCGGTGATATATTGATGTATTATAGACAAGGAGACCCTCGGAAGTCTATAGCCCCAGATGTACTCGTCTGTTTTGGCATAAATCCAAAACTACGTCGAACGTATAAAATATGGGAGGAAGGAAAAGCCCCCGATTTCGTGATGGAATTCTCCAGTGAAAGCACTTACCGTAAAGACTTAGGTGAGAAAATGGAAATCTACGCTGCACTGAAGATACAAGATTATTTTTTATATGATGCAGAGGGATTGTATCTACCCTCTCCACTGATGGGTTTTACCTTAATGAATGGAAACTATGTCGCGATTTCACCCGATGAACACGGCGGGCTTCACTCTGCCGTTCTCGATTTGGACTTCCGACTTCAAGGGTTAGAGATCAAGATTTATGATCCTATGGCAAACGAATGGGTTCAGACACTGGCGGAAACCGCAGAAGCCCGCGCGGAAACCGCAGAAGCCCGCGCGGAAACCGCAGAAGTAGAAGCTGCACAGCTCCGTGAAGAACTGGCACGTTTAAAAGCACGCAGCTAACACATTTATATACAGAATCTTATTTCACTTTTGTTGAACTCAAAGTCCAAGAGGCATTCGTAGCAGCAGGCTAACAGAAGAGTTTTTGATAATCCTAACGCCTCTCTTTGCAGCCTAAGATCGCAAGCTCGAAACCAAGTGGAGGGTTTTTGCCTGGGTGTTCTTTAACGCTTGAGCGAAAAGCGTCAAATCACAAACCACGTCCTTTAACCGCAAGGAAAATTAAGAATATGTCAGATGAACTTATTCAAATCGAAACGCCTTTCGTTTTTAACGAAGAAAATCAACGTGAATTCGACGAATTGATAGGGCGATATCCGATTAAGGAGGCAGCAATGCTGCCGACGCTCCATCTCGCACAACGACAAGCAGGCTATATCACACCGGCTGTCATGAAGTATGTTGCAGAGCAACTTGAAGTCACCCTGATGAAAGTCAAGGATGTCGTCACATTCTATCCGATGTTCTTTGAAGAACCAGTAGGCGAGTACGTCATTCGCGTATGCCACACGCTACCTTGCGCATTGCGGGATTGCAAAGAGGTGCTCGACTATCTCAAAGCAAAACTCGACACGGATATCGCTTCCGAAACGAACCTCGCGAAAGGCACAACGGCCGACGGTAAGTTTACACTCATGAAAGTAGAATGCCTCGCCTCGTGTGATGTCGCGCCTGTTATCATGATCAACGACGATCTCTATAAGAATTTAACCCCAGAAAAGGTTGATGAAATTTTATCTACACTTTCAAGTTAAAACTTGCTGAGGTTAAACAATCTGTTGAGGACATAGTTGGAAAAGACAATCAGAAAACGTTCATACCACAGAAGCGGTTGAACTTAACCGAAAACCACCGTGAAACGAAGTGGAACGGTGACCCGATTTAATAAGTAAAAAATATGGTTGAAGAAAGAAGAATTCTCTACGAGCATCTGGATGTGCCCGATATTAACACGTTCGATGTCTTTCGGCAATATGACGGCTACACCCGTTTTGAAAAGGCAATCGCGGAATATCAACCAGAGGACATCGCCAAAATGGTGATGGATTCGGGGTTGAAAGGCAGAGGCGGTGCCGGATTTTCTACCGGCTTGAAATGGAGTTTCGTGCCAAGAGATATAAAGCCGTGCTACCTCTGCTGTAACGCTGACGAAAGTGAGCCAGGTACGTTCAGCAACCGTTACGTCTTGGAAAAAAATCCGCACCTATTAATTGAAGGTATCCTAATTTGCTGCTACGCAATGGGCATTGAAACAACTTATGTCTACATCCGCGGTGAATTTACACTCGGTAAAAAGATGTTGGATGCTGCCATCAAAGAGGCTTACGACAAAGGATACCTCGGCAAAGATGTCCGTGGCACTGGGCTTAATATCGACATCTATACACACCCTGGTGCTGGTGCCTATATCTGTGGTGAAGAGACCGGATTGATTGAGTCACTGGAGGGGAAACGCGGGCAACCTCGCAACAAACCCCCGTTTCCCGCTGTGGAAGGGGTCTTCAGTAAACCAACAGTCGTCCAGAATGTTGAGACACTGTGCAATCTGCCGTTCATCGTCGGCAACGGTGTTGAATGGTACACTAAGATGGGCCCGACGTATGCCGATACAAGAAACGACCCACCAACACCGGATCCAAATACAGGCACAAAACTCTACTGTATCAGCGGCGATGTCAACGAACCCGGGGTTTATGAACTCGATCTTGGTTTGACCTGTTCTGAACTCATTGAAGTCGCTGGCGGTTTGCGCGGCGAAGAAGTGAAAGCCGTCATCCCCGGCGGCAGTTCCGCTCCGATTTTGACACACTATGAACTGGACACGCGCCTCGATTTTACCTCGCTCACACTCGCGAAATCAATGCTCGGGTCCGGCGGCATCATCGTCATGAACGAAACCCGGAATATCGTGGATTGCTTGCTCAATATCATGAAATTCTATGCACACGAATCCTGTGGGCAGTGCACACCGTGTCGATGGGGCACACCGTGGGTGCGCGATATTGTCCAACGTATCGCCGACGGAAACGGGCGAAAAGACACCATCACACGCCCCAAATTCGGTGTCACTGAAAGTGGTAGATGGGGCGATACCGGTGAAACAGAAGAAATCTACGAAGACCTCGACCTGCTGGAGAGTGTCGCTAACAACATCGCAAATGTAGACACGATGACATGGAACACAATTTGCGTCTTTGGTATCGCAGTTTCCTGGCCCGCTGTGAGTTACATGCGCAAGTTCCGACCCGAATTTGAAGCCGCCATCCGAGAAGGAAAACTGGTTACGCTACCTGTTGCCGAAGCAACAGTACCGCCAGAGGAAAATTACGCGTACCAACAACGGTTCATTCCGAAAGAGTTCGCTGACCTATAGGACTCGCCGCTGAGGAACAAAGGACGTAGCTCCTAATGGAATAGAGAGCGGGTTCAAGAAAAAACGTGAGATCCAAAGTCCACGTTGGTTAACCGCAAGGAAAAATTAAAAAATGGCATTTGTTAAACTGAATGACCTCGAAATAGAGGTTGAAGATGGAACAAATATAGTTGAAGCCGCACGGCAACACGGGATTGAAGTGCCTCACTACTGTTATCACCCAGGATTGAGCCGCCCCGCGAATTGCCGAATGTGCCTCGTTGAACCTTACGTCTTCTTTCCTCCTGCTGGCGCGATCGTGCCGGACCGACAATTGGCAACCGGCTGCACGACCACAGTCCGAACGGCTCCCCCTGATAGGAAACTCGACGGAAAGTATGACTTTATCGTCCGTACAGATAGCCTGCGCGTCAAAAAGGCACGAGAGGATATACTCGAATTTCTGCTCGTGCATCACCCGTTGGATTGTCCCGTCTGTGATCAGGCAGGCGAATGCGACCTGCAAGATTATAGCTATCGACACGGACACGATAAGAGCCGCTACCTCGAAGTTAAAAACGTGCCACCGAAAAAAGATCTCGGGCCGGATGTACTACTCTACTCGACAAGATGTGTCGTTTGCACCCGGTGTATCCGATTTGCGGAAGAAGTATCTGGGACTGGTGAATTGGGTTTAATTAACCGCGGCTCCCACGATGAAATTGATATTCCGAGAAGCCACGATGGCACGCCACTGCAGCTGCTGGATAATAAACTCGCAGGGAATGTCGTCGATATTTGCCCGGTCGGGGCACTGATTAGCAAGGATTTCTTGTTCAAGTCCCGTCCCTGGTTCTTAGAAAAAGCAAACAGTGTCTGCACCGGATGCAGCGTCGGTTGCAATATCACCGTAGAATATAAAGCAGATGGCATATACAGACTCAAACCGCGCTTCCACGCCGATATTAACCAACATTGGATGTGTGACGATGGGCGCCTCGGTTACCACTATGTGAACAGCGATGACCGACTTCAACTTCCGCTGAAACGCGTTGATGACGCACTCACACCCACACACTGGGCAGATGCGCTATCCATCATTACGGAAATGTTGTCGGAAGCAGAAGCCGATGACATCGTTGTTATCGGCTCTGCACAAACCACAAATGAAGACAACTACGTTTTACAGCAGTTCGCACAAAATGTGCTACGGACAACACAGTTAGGACTCTTCGGTCACCCTCTCGGCGAAGAACACAAGTTCCCACAGTTCACCATCGAAGCAGACAAGAATCCGAACACCGCAGGCGCACGAACGATACTCGGCTCTGCGAACGGGAACGGCGTTTTAGAAGGCGACGCGCTCTGGGAAAAAGTCTCAGGGGCGAAAATCGTCTATCTCGTTAACGGCGGACCGGAGCGTCCCCTCAAAGATGCTGAAAAAGCAGCATTAGAAAGTGTGGACTTCCTCATCGTGCAAGACGTTCTACCATCAGAGGTGACGCAATTAGCGGACGTGGTCTTGCCAGGAACAACTTTCGTCGAGAAAGACGGTACGATTACCAATTCAACCGGATGGGTACAGCGAATTCGCAAAACGATTGACCCGCCGGGCGAAGCACGCGTAGACTGGGAGATTACCCAGCAGCTTGCCAGGCAGTTAGGCGGTGAGATGAACTATCATTTCGCTGGCGAAATTGCCATAGCAATTGCAGAGAATGTGCAAGGCTATGCGGATGCAACACATCAAAAAATTGGAGACGCAGGAATTAAGTTAACAGTTAGTGGTCAGTAAAACGATCATCTGGCTGATTGCTATTGAAAGAGGTGGTAAGCGCAACCGGAGCCCCACCCGTTACTGGGAAGGGACGGGCGCGCTGGAGATACAGAGAACAACGTTAGGAATCCAATTCACCTTATCGAACCGCAAGGAAAGTTAAAAGTATGGAAAATATGCCTCTTCTTGTTTTAATTATCAGCGCAATTGTCAAAATTGTCATCATTGTGCACCTATTGCTTATCGGCGTGATGATAATGATCTGGGCGGAACGCCGAGTGAGCGGATGGATGCAGGATCGACTGGGACCGAACCGTGTTGGACCGCAGGGACTGCTCCAACCTATCGCAGACGGGCTTAAATTTATGTTTAAGGAGGACATCATCCCGGATCATGTAGATAAACCGCTTTATGTGCTTGCACCCGCAATGCTGTTGGTTCCAGCACTGGTTATCGTTGCAGTCGTCCCGTTCGGGAGTTCTATCACACTCTTTGGCTATGAAATACTGCTCCAGATTGCAGACATCAACATCGGTATTTTGTATATCTTGGCGATAACCTCCTTGGGTGTCTACGGCGTTGTGCTTGGCGCGTGGGCATCAAATAACAAGTATTCACTTTTAGGCGGTCTACGTTCATCCGCACAGATGATTAGCTACGAGTTGACACTCGGATTGGGAATCATCGGTATCCTGATGCTGACAGGCAACACCCTCAGCCTTCGAACAATCGCGATAGAACAAGGGGCATATCCGTGGCATTGGAACTTCCTAATCCACTTCCCCGCATTCCTCGCATTTACGACAGCAATGTTCGCAGAAACCAACCGTTTACCGTTCGATCTCGCCGAAGCAGAGCAGGAACTCGTCGCGGGGTATCACACCGAATACAGTAGTATGAAATTCGCTATGTTCTTCATGGCAGAATATATGAACATGATTGTCGGCTCTGCCGTAGTGGTGACGCTCTTCTTGGGCGGGTGGCACTTCTTCGGTCTGGAAAACGTCGGCGGTCCCGTCTGGAGCGGGCTTATCTCGTTTGGTATCTTCTTCGTCAAAACAGCGATTTTCCTGTTCGTGTTTATCTGGGTCCGGTGGACGCTGCCGCGGTTTCGATACGATCAATTGATGAACTTCGGTTGGAAATTCCTGTTGCCCGTCGCTTTGACTTCTATCGTCGTAACCGGCACTCTATGGATAATGACTGGCTCTGGCTCTCGTCTGGTTGTCGGGATTGGCAATGTGGTTGCGGCGTTTATTGTTGTATCGATTGTCGCAGGGCTCCTGGTCATGAACAAAACACCTGAACCAGCAATGCAGAATGACGACCCACAAATTACACCCAGCGCATTAGACGCAATAGAATAGGAGGGCGCGAATGAATCCAGAACAAATTTTATTTTTTCTTTTTGGCGCAGTTTCGCTGGTTGGCGCGATTGCTGTTATCTCGTTTCGACATCCGATTTACAGCGCGCTTTCGCTGATTGTGACGTTTTTCGCACAAGCAGGGCTGTTTATCTTACTCGGGGCGCATTTCGTCGCAGCTGTACAAGTCATTGTCTATGCTGGCGCAATCATGGTCCTGTTCCTTTTTGTAATTATGCTCCTGAACCTCGGAACACTCTCCGCGAAAGGGGCTATTAGCGGGAAACTAAAGGGTTTCGCAGTGATCCTCGGCCTCCTCCTTGCCATCGAAGGGGTCTATATCGCAGTGAACGCAATCAACACCCCCGAAGTCGCATCGGCGGAAACAGCAGCTACTGAATCCGTAAATACCACGACCTATAACATTGGCGAACTTTTGTTCAGCAAGTATCTTTTACCCTTTGAGGTTACCTCGCTTATTTTGTTGGCGGCACTGATCGGCGTTATCGTCTTAGTCAAACGCGAAAGCCAAGAAGAAAACGAAATCCAGTAACCAACTTGACCGAACCACAAGGAAAGTTGAAAATATCTTGATAGGATCAAAAACGTAGCCTATAATGTAATGGAGGGGTTTTGCTGGGGTGTTTCTTCAGGTTTACACCGTGAACTGTCAAAGTTCCAAAGCCACTTGACCGAACCGCAAGGAAAGTTAAAAATATGCCATTAGAATCTTACCTTATTTTGAGCGCGCTCTTGTTTACAATTGGGGTTGTTGGGGTCCTCATCCGTAGAAATGCCATCATTATTTTTATGTGTATTGAACTGATGTTGAACGCCGCGAATCTTGCCTTTGTAGCGATCAGTCGTAGCCTCGGAGAGGCATCAGGGCAAATTTTCGTCATTTTCGTCATGGCTGTCGCGGCGGCAGAAGTCGCTATCGGACTCGCAATTATTGTCAGCGTCTTCAAACATCGGCAAACGATTAACGTGGACGAAGTTAATTCATTGAGAGGTTAGTAAAGCCTTTCGATTTGGTTATCGGGCTGTTCATCGTAAAGCCCATCATGATTGAATCATTAGATGTAAACAACCGTTCCTGTCACCTGTTCTTTAGAACAATTTAATTATAACCAAAGTTGTTGAAATGGAGCGAAAACCCGATTTTGACAACGGAAAAATCGGAGCGAAAACCCAATCGTTAAAATCATGTCAAAAGAACTCATTGTTGTCCTGTTAGTTGCCCCGCTTGTTGGGTTTCTGATTAACGGGTTATTCGGAAAATGGCTAAAAGGTAAAGAGAAACTGAGTGGCTGGATAGGCGCGCTTGCAGTATTTGTCTCCTTAGTCTGTTCAATTATTGCCTTTACCAACTTGAACGGGGGTGCCGCCCCGCTCGATGAAACGCTCTATGAGTGGATTACAGGCGAGTCGTTCGCTTTTAATATCGGATTCCGTGTGGACGCACTCACAGCGATCATGTTGCTCGTCATCACAGGAGTCGGGTTCCTCATCCACGTCTATTCCATCGGCTACATGCACGGCGATGAAGGCTATACACGCTATTTCGCCTACCTGAACCTATTTGTCTTTGCGATGCTGATCCTCGTTCTTGGCAACAACTACCTGATGATGTTCATCGGATGGGAAGGCGTTGGGCTCTGCTCTTACCTACTGATCGGGTTCTGGTATGAAAAGAAGTCAGCAACCGATGCAGGCAAAAAAGCCTTCATCGTGAACCGGATCGGCGACTTCGGTTTCTTACTCGGAATGTTCACACTGTTTGCGGCGTTCGGAACCCTTGATTTTACATCTATATTTAATGCCGCCGAGGCAGATAACTTTCAGAAGGTCTTCGGGGCCAGTACGCTCGTGATTGCGACGTTGCTACTTTTCGTCGGCGCGATTGGGAAATCGGCACAAATTCCGCTTTATGTTTGGCTACCCGACGCTATGGAAGGGCCAACACCTGTCAGCGCGTTGATTCACGCCGCTACAATGGTAACAGCAGGGGTGTATATGATAGCGCGCTCCGCCGTGCTTTATAACATCGCACATACCGGTGAAATCGTCGCATGGATCGGGGTTTTAACGGCGTTCTTCGCCGCAACGATCGCACTCACACAGAACGACATCAAACGTATCCTCGCCTATTCTACTGTCAGCCAACTCGGATATATGTTCGTCGGTGTCGGGGTCGGTGCCTATGCTTCCGGTATTTTCCACTTGGTGACACACGCTTTTTTCAAAGGGTTGATGTTCCTCACTGCCGGCAGTGTCATGCACGCCATGGCGAATGAATTGGATATGCGGAAGATGGGTGGCTTGAAATCGAAGATGCCGATTACGCATTGGACATTTTTAGTGGGTGCCCTTGCTATCGCTGGGTTCCCGTTCATGAGCGGTTTCTGGAGCAAAGATGAAATCCTACACAGCGCATGGGGAAGTTCACCGCTGATTTACGGGATCGGATTGGTCACAGCGTTCCTAACAGCTTTCTATATGTTCCGTCTCATCTTCGTGACGTTTTACGGTGAGTCTCGCGTTGAACCCGAAGTAGCTTCGCATCTTCACGAATCGCCGTCTGTCATGTGGGTGCCGCTCGCGATCCTCGCCATCCCTTCTGCCCTAATTGGCTTATTATTAGGCGTAGGTGGACATGACAGTTGGTTCCACCATTTCACGAAGAACGTTTTCCCAATAGCACACCATGAGGCATCAGGCAATGTCGTCGTGTTTATGGTAATTTCATCGATTGTCGGTTTGGCAGGTATTGCGTTTGCATGGACGCGTTATAGCAAGCGCGTACCGTCCGATGAACCCACGGGTGCATTACATAGCCTGCTCGCGAACAAGTACTATGTTGATGAGATCTATAACGCACTCCTCGTGCAACCGGTTAAAAACGGTTCCCACTTCCTGCTTTGGAAACTTGTAGATAACGGCATTATTGATGGAATTGTCAACGGGGTCGCAGCAATTGTCCGATTCATTGGCGGACTCTTGCGACGCTTCCAAACAGGAGTCGTCCAAGCCTACATTCTCTCAATGGTACTCGGCATTGTGATATTCCTTGCGTATTATCTGTTTTTCGCTTAAGTCGAATCGATGAACACTGATGGAGGAAGCAGATGAAACAGAATACTTTTCTACCGAGGGAGATGCTCAACAAAGAGATTGCTGGTATTTGCGGTGTCGCACGGATGACAGATAAAGCCCGCGCTGCCCACGCTGGGGACATCGGGAGTTATAAATATGGGGCTGATTCCGAGCAGGATACGACGATTTTATATTTCCTTGGTATCTCGGCGGAAGTTTTTCAGGAAGCCGCTGTGCGAATTGATAATGATGTCAAACTGGGTGCGTGGATTCTGGATTACTGTGAAAGATCGTCTGCAGAAATATCAACCTTCAATCGTCAGTTGATATCTTGGTGGCAAAGTAAAACGCCGCGTGTGGGATTTTCAAAACGCCGGCGCGAGTTAGTTCTGAAAAGGAAAAACCGTTCCTTCTTATGGCATTATTTTACGACTTGCTTATGGCATTATCCTATGTCCTGGTTCCAAAGGTATTTTCTCAGGTGGTAATCTATACTTTCAAAAAAGAGACTCGCAACCCGTAAATCATTCCTATCGCTGAAAGTTTATTTGTCTCAAAGGAGGTTTCTTTGTTACTTTCAATAGTCATTTTTTTACCACTGCTCGGTGTGGTAGCAATTGCACTGCTCAGAGGCTTGGGGGCTACTGCCGTCAAAGGCATCGCACTCGCCATTGGGCTAATCACCTTTGTTGTCTCACTGGGGCTTTACACCGAGTTTAACGCAGACACAGCAGCGTTCCAGCTCGGTGGGGCTCCAATAGAGTGGATCCCCAGTTTAGGCATAAGCTACTATATCGGCATTGACGGTATTTCGTTGTGGTTAGTCTTATTGACGACATTCTTAACACCGATATGTATTCTCGCCGCATGGAATTCCGTCGAGAAAGGGCTGAGCGGTTTTATGATGTCGCTCCTCGCACTCGAAACCGGGATGTTGGGTGTCTTCTGCGCTTTAGACCTGTTCCTCTTTTTCGTTTTTTGGGAGTCGATGCTGATCCCAATGTATTTCCTTATCGGGATTTGGGGCGGGGAACGTCGGATCTACGCGACTGTGAAGTTCGTCCTCTATACGATGGCGGGCAGCGCGTTGATGCTTGTCGGCATTTTAGCACTCTACTTTCAAAACAATAACAGTTTTGACCTCACCACACTCAGCGGGCCGTTTGAGCATTCGAATCTGCTGTTCCTGGCGTTTTTCATCGCCTTTGCTATTAAAGTGCCGCTGTTCCCATTCCATACCTGGCTCCCAGATGCACACGTTGAGGCACCCACTGTCGGAAGTGTTATCCTTGCCGGTGTCTTGCTAAAAATGGGCACCTATGGGATCATCCGGTTCTGTTTGCCACTCTTTCCAGACGCAGCGGTTAAATTTACACCGCTGATCGTTCCACTCGCCGTTATCGGCATCATCTATGGCGCATTGGTAGCGATGGTACAACCCGACCTCAAAAAACTCGTGGCGTATTCCAGTGTCAGTCACCTCGGTTTTGTGGTATTGGGGCTTTTTTCTCAAAGTGGTGCCGGGATTCAAGGCAGCGTGTTGCAAATGGTTAATCATGGATTAAGCACGGGCGCGCTATTCCTCTTAGTCGGGATGATTTATGAACGTCGACACAGCAGAATGATTGTGGATTTCGGGGGCTTGTCCAAACGAATGCCGATCTTCGCCACAATCTTCATGATTG
The DNA here is from genome assembly GCA_007571355.1 of Candidatus Poribacteria bacterium. Classification (GTDB taxonomy): domain Bacteria; phylum Poribacteria; class WGA-4E; order WGA-4E; family WGA-3G; genus WGA-3G. The sequence continues at coordinate 14,767 of RKRO01000192.1, forward strand.
TGACGCTCTCGTCAATCGGGCTACCCGGTCTAAATGGATTCGTCGGTGAGTATATGATACTGCTCGGTAGTTTTGTTCAGGGTGCTTTCTCTAAAGTCTACGTCGTCTTTGCAACCGCAGGTGTGATCCTCGCAGCTGTGTATATGCTGTGGATGTTCCAACGCGTGATGTTCGGAACACTGGATAAAACAAATGAAAATCTACCTGACTTGAACGCTCGTGAAATCGTCGTCATGCTGCCCCTGCTGCTGTTCATCGTCTGGATCGGCGTTTATCCGAAACCTTTCCTGAACAAAATAGAAAAATCTGTAGAGATTGTTGTGACAAAAGTGCAGACTGAGCCTGCTATAGGGCAGTTGAAAGAGGGCGTGCTGCCAGAAACAAAACTTGCCCTACGCGAAACACAACATGAAGAGAATGAAAAGGAGACACACACAAAATAAATGAAGCTCAAATTTGCATCTTGTCTGATTCTATGTCTAATGCTCGCAGTTACGCTAACTGTTTCAATGGCGGCCTTCGGTGCTGATGACCCAAACGGTGCTGATGACGCACACCATGGACACGGTGTGGACGGCGCGAGATTACCCATCTGGTGGGTTATCCCGTTTGTCGGTATCCTGCTATCGATTGCTATTTTTCCACTTGTGTTAGATTCCCACTTTCTTGTCCACCACGGTGGAAAGATGTCATTGGCATGGGGATTAATCTTTGCAGTTCCCTATCTGATCGCTTTCCGCGGGGAGGCTTTCTACGACATCCTGCACATTTACCTGTTAGACTATATCCCCTTCATCATTCTATTGTGGGGATTGTTCACAGTCGCAGGCGGTATTCTTGTGCGCGGCACATTGCGCGGTACCCCGATAGTCAATACCCTGTTACTACTATTTGGTACGATAATCGCATCATGGGTTGGCACTACCGGGGCATCAATGCTCCTGATCCGCCCTTTAATCCGAGCGAATGCATACCGAAAGAATAAGGTTCATCTAATTGTCTTTTTCATTTTTCTTGTAAGTAACATCGGAGGTTCTTTAACACCCATAGGAGACCCGCCGCTATTCCTCGGGTTTCTCCGCGGCGTGCCATTCTTCTGGACAACGACGGCATTATTGCCACACATGTTATTTATAAGCGTAATATTGATTGTTCTGTTCTTTATAATTGACACTTTGATGTTTAAACGGGAAGGAGGCGTGGTCCCAGACGATGGAACCAACGAACCTATTCGCGTAGAGGGTCTTTTCAACCTCGTCTTCCTGTTCGGTATCATTGCTGCTGTTCTCATGAGCGGTACTTTCAAGTGGGGAGAAGTCAACATTCTTGGTGTTGTCTTACTGCAATTCTGTTTCACAGATTACAAAGAACTTCACTCTTGTGTGTGTGTGTGTGTGTGTGTGTGTGTGTGTGCGTGCGTGTGTGCGCGTGTTCTTGTATGGGGTGTGTGGATGCATGTGTGTGTCCAGTGGAAAGAAGGAAGGAACAACTAGGTGAGACGAAGGCTGCGTCTGGAGGCAAGAAGAAACTGGACAAGCAAGAAGAGCAACTGCGCACTCACAGTCGAGAGCTGAATTTTGTCAAGATGAAGTCTGTCCTTGTGATCGGATTCACCTTTACTGCCCTGCTAGGCATGTTCAACACCATGTTAGTGTCCTACCACAGCTACTAATTCCCTGCTGGGCATGTTCAACACCATGTTAGTGTCC
>RKRO01000549.1 GCA_007571355.1 Candidatus Poribacteria bacterium
AGTGTAATCTGGTTGTCTCGCGTCAGAAGCTGCCTTGAGTTGTTCAACGTGTGTGTTGATGTTTTCAAATTCTTCCACGGTTTCCACCAGACGCGCTTGTTTTTCTAATGCGTTTGAATCCTCGGCAATCTGTTCGGCGGTTTCGGGAACCTCAGAGAATACATCTCTGAGTGTACTTAAGATTCTTCTGGAGAAATCAGGTTTACGGTACTCTTGGAATAGATCAGCAGCCAATTGTCTAAAACGCAGTCCCATTTCAAAACTGGCATCGTGTCTTTGACCTGTGCTTGTTCTGCTCAGCTGAATCGGTTGTACAAGCGTGTCCCACTCTCTTAGGGATTCAAGGAGTTGATCTACAATCGGGGATAGTGTCGTATCTGGATTTCCGGCATCTGCCATCACTCGAAGTTGTTCATCCTGTGCCTCAATTATTCTTCGTTGTTTCTCCAGAGAATCCTGGATGCTGAGCTCGTATCCTCTGATCAAATCTTTAATCAAAGTCGGCGGCTGATGGCTGCTGTTGCTTGTTGTCGTTTCAAATAGCGATGTCATAACACGCACTCGCGCGCTAACCGACAGGCTTTCCAAAACAATGATAGCGGTTTGGGCGTCATAGCGTTTCTGGTTTCGAATTGCGCTGTCAACCGATGACAGATCAGTAATTTCAGGAAAACCTGATGCTCTACGATCCTCGTTGAGTACAACACATACTGTTTCTGAATTGATAGATTCAGACGTTTGGGCAATTGTGAGTATCCATTCCACGATATCAGATGACGAAAGTCCAAGGTGTCTTGATAATTTGGTGGTACGCAAATTCGCAATCGCGATAGGTGCCATTGTGATGTTAGGAAGCACCTCATTTGGTAACTCCAAGTACCTGAATAGTAGACCATAGAAGGATGGATCAACCCCTGGCAGCCATGCTACTTCCGCAGCGATGCGCCTGCGTGGGTTAGTTAGTATGGATCGTGCCTCCATACACGTGTCGGCATCCGATAACAGACTCCGTTCTTCTGCAAGCTCCATTATGCGGTGCCTGTTATCTCGCGTCGTAGCACCCAAAATATGAAAAGGATTTTTGAAAAGGTCCACATCTTCCCCAGATTATCATAGTAAAGCCTATAGCATCAGAAAATCTGCTGTTCGCGTCGTTTGGCGATTCTATTCAATGTTTCAAGGTTCGCAGTGATACGCTCAGCAATTGCGGGTATATCAGTAAATACTTCTTGTAACACATTTAGGGTTTTTTGAGAAAAATAGAGTTTATCGTATTCGTTGAACAGGAAAATAGCCAGTAGTCTGACACGATCCGCTATATCGTGACTTTCATCGTGACGTAAACCTTGCCTGCTTTTGCTGAGTTGAATAGGATGTGCAAGAACACCCCAGTCTTTGACGGTTTGCACAAGTTTATCTATGATCCTCGTGAAATCCACATCCGGGGCCCCCTCATCTGCTGCGATTCGGATTTGCTTGTCCAATGCTTCAATATTTTTTTCTTTGGCTTCGAGAAAAGCCGATGCGCTATCACTATAGGCATCAACAGTAGCCTCAACCAGAATTGGCCAGTGGTTTCTATCACTATCTGTTTCAAACTCAACTATTGTCATTACGGTTTTCGCGCGGGTTTGGGCGGAATGTATGTTATCCAAAGCAAACTCGATAACTTGTTGATAGTAACGTCTGCAATTCTGGACTGCCGATGTTATATCTGAAAGTTCCGTTATTGCTGGGAAACCTGAGGCTTTGCGTTCAACGTTGATTGTCGCTTGCACTTCCGATGGATTAATATTCTCAAATGTTTGCACAAGTGTACGTATCCACTCGGCAATAACATCAGGCGTGTAGTCCGGTAAACGCAGCAGACGCGCAGCGATCAAATTCACACGTGCGATAGGGATAAGTGTCCGGATGCCGAGAAACTCGCTGACTTCCGTGAAATCTCCTTTTGAAAGTCTTAATGTCTCCAAAACTTCGTCTGCAATGGAGGATTTTTCGGCATAAGGCACACGGAGAAGCACCGTGGTAAGCGAATCAACGGGTTCGCTGGATGTCGTGTTATCAGAAGCGAGGCGATTTCCTACCGATGATTCTAACAGCAGCAGTATATCGTAAACGCGCTCGGGGTTAACACCGGGCAGCCATGCCACTTCGGCAGAGACTCGCTTGCGTGGCATGGTAAGTTCTGCCCGTGCCTCCAAACATTTATCAGGATCTGATAACAGGCTCTGCTTTTCCGCGAACTCTATTATTTTACCCCGGTTGTCTCGCTGCGTGGCGTTTAAAATGTAAAAAGGGTTCCGGAGGAGATCCATACCGACATAGGTATCCAATAACCGATTTCGACGTTCTATCACCTCTCTTTTTTTGCTAACTATTTTTGAGGGATATTCGCGGTATCCGAAGATAGATCCAGCAAAAATACTTGCACCTTCAGCAAGTGCAGTGATTGGGTTCACTGTCAGTATATCGCCCTTAATGCCGAGTTCAGAGGAAACTTTGTCCCGCAACGGTTTGTAATGTGTCGGGCCTCCGACCCACACAATGCATGCCACATCATTAGGTGTATATCCGGTTTTTGTGAGCGTCTCTCTCGCCGCGTGTATCGTGTCATTGATACGGTCTGCTATCAGATCGTTGTAAAGTTCCCGTTGCAAAGAAATATCCAGATAAATCTCCTCTCCATTGAGATCATTTATACCTATATCGACTTCGTCAAGGCTTATTGTCGCCGCCTCCTTTGCGGAAAGTTCTATCTTCGCCCGTTCGGTTGCCCAGGTTGCAAGACTCAACAACTTTTTAAATTTTGGATTTTTAGCGAAGTCATCGGGTAGATCAAAATTGTCATGGAGCCAAGGGCGGACGAGGTTGTCAAGGAGTGCTCTGTCAAAATCGCGTCCGCCACACATCTGTATCCCGCCGTGTGCAAGGAGATTTACTCGTTTTCGGATGCTTTCGGCAATAGAGATATCCAGGGTACCGCCCCCGAGGTCGTAAATTAAAAAGATGCCGTCGGAACCATGTGCTTTCATAAAACTCATCACGGCAGCGACGGGTTCCTGCACAAGTTCGACGTTACCGATACCTGCCATTTTCGCGGCTTCCATCGTTGCGTTTTTCTGCATCTGGTTGAATGCTGCAGGCACTGTGATCACGGTCCCTATATCAAGTGAATCTCTAATTTCCTCAGGGAGATAGCCGAACAACGTCTTCAATATCTTCGCAGAGCATTCCTCCGGTGTTAAGGTGCGATTGACAGCAGACAACGCAATCATTTCGGTTGTGCCCATAAAACGTTTGAATAAAGTCGCACAATTGTCTGGACTCCGCGGGGCTGCGTTGTAGGCACTTTGACCAACATACTCGTTTCCGCGCCTGTCAATATAAATTGCAGATGGGGTTACGTCGGTACCTTCTGGACTCTTCCAAACTCGGGTTTGGAGTGTCTCTTTACTGTAGGTACAGATGGCGCTATTGGTTGTGCCTAAGTCTATACCGATATAATTCTCCATTATTCTATTCTCCTTAAAGTAACCGTTCCTGTTTTTGCTAAAACCGTTCCTTCCATGATAATCGGCTCCAGCATTTTATCAACGACCAAGTGATCCTCTGGTTCAAAATCTTCAATGTTAAGGGGTGTGGCAGCCATACCGGGATCATAAGGGGTACCTTCGACATTGACAATCCGTAAGCCTACCTCTTCAAGAGATTCCTCCACCTTTTGGACAAACTGTTCTAATTGACGTGTATACCGTTGTGTGCGATTGGTGTTGAGTCGGGTAATTGCACGTTCATAGTTTTTGGCGAAATGCCAAGATTCGATTGCTAAGTTAATAACAGTGTTCTTATGTTTTCCCGCAATCCTTTCAACCTTACGCTTTTCAGCAGCCTCTTTCACTTTGGTGATCCGATCAAGCGTCGTCAGGTAATATTTTATACCGATGCACAACGCCAAGGGCAAAGGCATTCTATAGAGATCTGTTTGGGTTTCTGGGAGACCTATGAATAAGGCACACACACAAAATTCAGTGATAAAAAACATTGTCCATCCTGTCCAAGCGCGTACATGTCTTTGGGTATCAATGGATGGGACAGCGATTCGCGTTATAACATAGATGAGGGCTAAGATGACTATCGTCCCAAGGCAGATTTGGGTGAACGGGTGAACGGAATTCCGGACAGACGGCAAAATCTGGATAAATATTTGTGTGAGAATTAACAAAAACATGATCGAAAAATAGATAGAGTCGGATGTTTCGGCGTATCCTGATTTCTTCAAATAGTTTACGCAGACGACCATCATAGACGCTATGCAGACGTAAACAAATATTTCTATTATTACCATTTTTTCACAGTTTTCCTATAATAACCCGAATGGCTACCTTGCTTAAACAGCACTCCGCTGGCGTGCAAGCCGTTGCTATCCGTTTTTCTACAGACATATCCGCCTCTGGGATGTGGTATTTGAAACACACGAAGGTGCAAACAGTGCCTTCTTAGCCATAAGCACCGTGATTGAGGAAACCGAGTAATCGACGGAGGCGAGGGCTTGCATCTCTATAGACAGAATCGGGCATATTGTAGTTCATGAACGGGTAATATTTATGTCCAACGAGACGACGTGCATAGGTTACCTGCGTAATATATCGGGTGCGCTGGCTCTGGTTGGGACCGCCGCGATGCCACACCTGATTGTTAAACATAATAACGCTTCCGGCGTTTCCGAGATTATATTGGACTTTTTCTTCCCACTCCGTGCCCTCTATCGGATTCGGTGGCGATGCGCCAAAGAGATGCGAGCCCGGCACAACTTCTGTGCCGCCGTGTTCAATCTCAGTGACATCCGTGAGGTAGTAATTCGCGGTAAAGAGTAGGACTGGCAGCCGGACGTTCTTCGGCGGTTCGCCGTCCGTTACGATATAGTGCAGTGCATCGTCTTGATGCCACGACGTAATCCCGCCGCCGGGGAACGTTTGAAACGAGTTGTTGTGAATAACGTGGCAGTCTTTCGCAACAAGTGCTTCAGCGAAGGAGACAATTGGTTCGAGATCGAAAAGGCGACGATTGGCTTCGCTGTGTTCAAACATCCGATGGCTTAAATGCATATTGGCAGAGGAATTCCCGCTGTTTAAACCGTTCGGGTTATTTTTAAGTGCCCACTCCAAATCTTGCCGAAGCTGCGCACAATGATCAGGGGTCAAGACGTTTTGTAGAAACAAGCAGCCTTGTTGGTGGAAGGTCTCCACCCATGCCTGAATGTGTTCATTGCTGACAACTTGATTTGCCAAGTAAGTTGTTTGTGCCATTGCTTCTACACCCCTTTAGTTAAAGTCTATAGACTCATCTGAAAAACAAGAAAATTTCCATAGTGCGGTTTTACCCCAAATAGTTTCCAAGTTTGGGGTACAGGTGTAATCCTTGAAAAAGCGAGAAACATCATCTGACTTTCTTTGGTCAGCAAGTCTGTTTTGGATGAGTGCGACATTGTCTGCGTCAAGTTCAATTCCTATTGCGTGTCGTTCTAATTGTTCAGCGACGACGAGCGTCGTCCCGGAGCCTGTGAATGGATCCAGGACAACATCACCAGGATTTGTAGACGAGAGGATAATCCGAAGGAGCAATTGAATAGGGGCTTGTTGTTTGTGCAAGCGATTCCCCGTTGCATCACGCAACGCTTCATCGCCTGCAAAGTAGCCCGAGGTTAACTCACGGATATCGTCCCACACGTCAGTAACGAACATACCATTTTCGCGGGCATGTTTATAACCTACTGGCAGTGGAGGGTCAATGCGTAACCGGTGGAAAACACGCGGTGTTTTCCCTTTCGTTGCAAACGCAATGATTTGGTAGTGTTTGCCGAAACGTTTCAACCCTGGTACTGCTGAGGTTTTCTTTTTCCAAATAATCAGATTTTGGAAAGTCCATCCGGTATCACGCAAGCACTGCAACACAAATTCTGTGTTTTTTTCCCGTTGCATGAAATAAATTGCACCACCATCGGCAGTCAACGCATACACCTTTGCACAGACTTCATGCATCCACGCCCAATACCTCGCTGGCGGCAGATTGTCGTCCCATGCTTTGTATGCTTTCTCTTGATTGAAAGGTGGATCGAGAAAAGCCAGGTCTATTTGCGGAACAATGTGTTCGCGCGCTAAAGCTGTTGTGCAATTTTCATGCAGGACGATGCAAGTTTCGTTCAATGAATTGTCCATAGTATTTACGCCTTTGTGAACTACCCACCCATCGCAGCGGCGACAATGATACCGAGTGAAACGAGGACACCAGCGACAGCAATACCCGCAGCGACATTATTATCTTCGGCAATCTGACGGTTTAAGTCATAAGGGGTTGCCATGTCAAAGACTTTATAGCCTACCATCAGAATGATTAGACCGACGATGCTGAAGACCACGCCTTCAATGATAAAACCGCCCAAGATTTTAAAATTTACCATCGGGGCATCTGCCGCGGCTGCGCCATCTTGAGCATCCGCAGTATGGGCGAACATAACGAGGGCAACAATTGCTACGGTAACCAGAACGAACGTGGTGAAAACAATTTTCTTAGCCATTTTGTAGTCTCCTTGGAGCAATGAGGGACCTTGTCAGAAAACACTGGTCTTGACAACAGTCGACTCGAACAGGGTCCACAGTTAAGAAATTTCAAACTGCACATCCGCGGTCGGGTGCAGGTACTTTACCAATATAACATCCTTCTCTTGAATATAGAGCCATCCAGATTCAACGTTTTCGAGCGTTTCCACGGCTGGGACCTCCGTCTCAGCATATTTTTTTAGATCGTTGGAAGACGTATCACCGTCCGAAGATTCCTTCCTATCGGAGGTTTCGGTTTCCTCCGGCGGTGCGAATTCGTAACGGACCTGAAGTTTTTGGGGTGAATACCCGTAACCAGTAATAAGGGTATAACTGACTTCGCCTTCAGCGTAACTGAGTTGCCAGTTGAGTTGATCGGCATTCGTTTGAGTGATTGCATCAATCTTTGCTCCGGAGCTCAGATGGACATTACCCACAATAGCAGTTTTGATGCCGGGGTCGAGGCCACGAAGCATATAGACATTTACCATAATATCTTCAGGGTTCAGATGCGGTCCTTTACCTTCGGTACAGAAACCGTAGAACCCATCAGGATAGGTGCCTTTGAGTTCGCCATCATCCCACTGCTGATACATCGCACTCACAGTAATACCTTCAGCGACCTGATGCCATCTCTCATCTTCCGTGTATTGATTCAAGCGTTGTAAATAATAGGCAAGTACTAATCCGTTCCATTGGACAGGTACACCAAACCAAGGGTGTGTGTAGAAAGTTGTACCGAAAACAGGGATTGAGGCGAAATGCATGCCGGGTCGGTCCGGCAGATGCCAGTGGTAAAGAAAGGGTAGCGATGTTTCTGCCCAGTAGGTTGCCCGCTTGAGGTGTGCTTTCTCACGGGTAAGTTCATAAGCCTCAACAGAAGCACCGATAGCATGTGCCGCCGCGAGGACATCGGGTTGATACATCGGACATTCCCACATTTGCGCACCGCGTGGAATCGAGAATTGTTTCATGAAGTCGAGGGCTTTCAAGCCCGCCTCACGCGAAGTTGGATTGCCGGTGATGCGTGCATGCTTCAAGAGCAAGCGTGCAGCGTCCGCGCATGTCCCGAGCACCGCTTCTCCTGCTTCTCCGAGCCTTGCAGTTTTCTCATTTGTCGGGTGCCACCGCCAACTTCCATCCGACTCTTGTGTCATGATCCGTTGCTGCGCCTCTGCGTCCATATAAGTTAACGCTGCGTCAACGTTGCCGACGTAGAACGGGAACTCCCATTGTAAGATATGACAGGAGCCGCGGGCAGCTAAACCTTCCACTCCGGCATCGGCTACAGTATTTTTCACAATTTCCTGCACCCGTTCCTTAACTTGCGCATCTTTTGTGGCAAGGTAATCGTACCAAAGCAGCGTGCCAAAACCGGGTTCATTGTGTGCCGTCCAATCCGCACAATGCCGAGATTTACCGGTCGTTTCGTCCCATGTCGTATGCATGAATCCGTGTCGTGAAAGCAGGACCTCTTCCTCGTCACTGCGCGGCGGTTGCAGCGGTTCAGGGGTGCCGTAGGCATCTGCCCAATGCTTCACAGCATCTACAATTGAAGCTCTGCCGTCGACAATAATTTCGGCTTTGATAGAGATCGGACGCGATGAAAGCAGCGGGTACGGGATAGATGCCGCTGTATGATTCTCTTGAACCCATTCCGGTATAGTCGGTAGGAAGACACCGAGTGCATGATTTTTCTGGTATTGATGCCAATTGGGTGAGGCGAACACGGCAGATAGCATCCGGTTCTCGCCATCCCAAGTATCCAGCGGATTCCAGATAATACCGACAACCGACTTCTGCATCTCAACTGCCATTACCGGCACTGTAATTTTATAGGGATGTGGTACAAGGCGGTTGTTGAGTGGCGGTGCGGCATCACGTGTACTTGAGGAATGCTCATCGTTCTCTAAAAATTCGAGTCCGGGGAAGAGGGCAGCCGTTTTCTTTTCTCTATTTCGTCCCTGTCCGGCATAGAGCATTGGTCCCTGAAAAGCGAGGAGTTCCCTGTCGTCATCCGTTTGCAGATGGCACTCCGTTTGCACGCGTGTTGCTTCCTCAGTGAGTGTCCATCGCATCTCATAGCTCCATTTCACCCCGTCAACATCGGTATGTACGCCGCTGAGTCGAACGATAGATTCGCCGCGACTGTTTCCCGCGAGTTGATAGTCTGTTGGGGTCAGTCGGGTTGTCTGACGGTTCTGGGCAGTATCCAGGTAAGTGACTGCGGAGAGTGCCGGACAGGCAGCGACCTGTTGATAGTTACTACCTCTTGCGACAAATAGCAGATAATAGGCAAAACCGTTATGAGCAAGTGTCTTGTCATCAGTTTCAGGGTTGGCATTAATTGAACGAACAAAAACGATCCGAAGATTTCTGTTCCCCATTACAACGCTACCGTCTTCGGCTGTGTAGGTGTAAAGTTCTTTCACGACTTTCGCACTGAGTCTTGGGGATGCTGGTCGGATCTCGATACGTCCTTGTGCAGTGTCCCGATCTTCACCGGCTGAAGTTCGGCATTTGAGTGAAACACCGGCGGTTGTTAGTACCGGCTGTGAAAAGCGTCGCGCTACCCAGGAGATAGCGGTCTCTTCGCCGGGTTCGAGTTCTCGAACAGTCTGTGTCGGGCGTCCGCGTCGTAATTTCACACCGCTAATAGAAATTCGGGCATCATCTGCGCGCCCCAGCGGTGCAGTGCCGACATTGCGGACGGTACATTGAACCTCAAAGTCTTCACCTGCAGCAACGATAGCCGTTGTCGCTCCAATATTCGCGATTTCTAATTTGGGGAGTGCCGTATACAACGATATTTTGGTTGGTGGTTCTTCAGATTTCGAGGATTCGAGGCAAATGTCCGTTAGTTCGGAAACCGCTGTCCATGTCGGTAAATTAAATTCAGTGAATTGCGCCTTTTCATCACTGAAATGTAAGATGGCTATGCCGCATCGAAGCTCCGGTTCCGGTTCTCTTCTTGCTTTCCGGAGATGTGTCTGTTTGAGTTTTCGTAACTGTGGCTTGCCCCACAATGCCCATGCATAGTTGCTATTACCTGCTACATTACACTCTGTCAAAAAAGATATGACGATCTCTTTACCTGCATAGTGCGTTAGGTCAATTCCATTCTCCGCCCAACGACATTCCGTGGATACTGATTCAAAGCATCTATCCGGCGCGGCTTCAGGGTCCGCATTATTCTGGAGATCGAAAATTTCAATAGCGAACTTCACCCCCCCCGGTTTTCGAACCTCATCGTCAAATACGACACCATCGCGCAAACCGATGGAAAAGTGTAAACAGAATTGTTCTTGTTCATCAACATCGGGTAGGGAGACGATGTAGTCAATTTTTGCGGTTTCGGTTGCGATTGGGTGTTCAAAGATGGCAGGTTTGGTAACACCGCCGGCGCAATCCGTTCCGTTTGCAGAAGCCTGTTCCGTACCCGAAACAGTACTTTGCCCGAACATCTCGACAAAGTCGTAAATTTCCTCAACAATCCCAAGTTCCAGGGCTGGTGGTTCAGTTTCTGTTTTGGTAGCATCGTCTTTGTCTATTTCAGCTGTCTCTTGCGTTTCAGTTTCTACGGTTTTGCTATCGGTGGGCTGCGGACTGTCGTCTACAGTGTCTTCGTTTTTCTCTTGAGGCGGGACATCTGCAATCTCGGACGTTGTATCGTCTTCGAGATCAAAATCAGCGTCCACTAACGATTCGTTGGGTTCAGCGGTATCATCTGAAAACGCAGCGTTGGGTGCCTCGGCATCAAGGGGTTCTTCTGTATCTGAAGCGTCAGCATGCCTTTCAGCACTCTCGTTTGTAGGGACAGGTGGCGTGTCGTCGACTGGAGGGGTTTCCTCCGGTCCAGACGGTACTTCATCTGCTCCGGCTTCGGTAGGTGCGGGTGCCGGGGTGTCTGTCGGTTCAGTGTTATCTACGGAATTGTCATCGGTTGCGATTTCTAATTCCGCTTGAGGTTCGACATCGCGCTGTGCATCGTCGGGTTGATCGGTATCTTCCTCTGTTTTCGCGATGCATGCAGCTAAAAATTGTTGAAAACCGGTGAGCATCTATTCTTTGTCACTCCATTTTTGTTTCATCTGTTTCATTTCATCGTTGAGCGCGGGTTCCGCTGAAGGGATCAGTGCGGGCCAGGCTCCAGATTCGTTTCTTAATACCGGCGTGCGCTGTGCGACGGGTAAAATGCTGAAGGGGGCGTGCGGTTCAATCTGGTACCAATAGGCGACAGAAGCCATTTCATTGCTGAGATGGTTGCCGTGTCCGTGTTCAATTGTAACCCGAATTTCCTTTTCAAAACGGATGGGATTCTCAATGTGATAGACATAAGATGTTTGATAACCGTCGGTATTGTTTTCATGGATAGCGGAGCCGTTGTGTGCAAACGCGTTCTGTTGCATGCCCCAGGCTTGGTTGAGATAGTCTTCTGAACCGGTGCCGTGTAAATCAGGGGGCCACTTATAGCCGTCTACCCAGATCATATCATCGCCTTCACCCCACCATGTGCCTTGAAAGTTGGTAACCGATAGGTTACAGCCGATATAGTGTCCCCTGCCTTCGGCGGACAGAATTAAGTAATTGTTGTCCCACGCGAGTCGTTCTGCATTGACGATATCGGCTTCCGGTGTATTCACGCGGATTTCATGTCCCCATCCATCACACGGGTTTTCACGATGGAATTGTGCGTGAAAATAGGCGACATCCTCACCGTGCGGCTCGGGATACAATTCATAATCAACATAGAAGTATTGACGATGAGTCGTATCGCCTTCGTTGACAAGTTCAACTCTTGCGCTGCGGTTAAAGGGCATCTGCAAGTAGCAGTTGAGCGCGCAGCCTGAGTTGAAGGTGTTGTTTTGGTGCGTAGAGGCGGAAAACGGAATGGAATCGTAAGAATTAACGATTTCGTTACCGAGACCGAAGAAGTCCCCCAGTGGGCAGAGGACACTCGGATGTTCCTCGTCGTCCCAAAACATCCGAATCAAGACGTTCCGATAACCGTTCGGTTGTGTCATCCAGATATGGTTGATACACCCCGAGCCTTGAATATCTGCAAGAACACGCGTTTCACCGGGCTTGACATTCCATGCATCGTTATTTCTGCCTGTTGTATCCCACGAAGAAACACGTAACGAGCGCGCTTTTTTAAGACGCGTCAACGATGACAACAATCCACCAATATAAGTCATTCAAAGTTTTCCTTTTTTATATTCTCAGTTGGGAAAGCAGGGTTATATACAACATATTTTTTCTACTATTATACTATCGTTTGGACAGTTTACGTCAATTGAGCCTTGAGTTTTTCAGCATCTTTCAATTTTTCTACGGGTTTCGCGTTTTGGCGTAGTTGGGAAAACATATTTATCCTAACGCACACGTCTTTACAGAGCACGCCGCTGGCGTGCTATATCTAAAAATTGTCCAAACTATAGTACTATTATAGCATAAATGTGAGAAAAGTCAACACTTTTATTCGGATGCCATTTTGTACAACGGATGGCAAAAAAACTTGGCACGGTAGGCATGCCAGGGAAATTCAATTATATGTGGGTCGTTCAAGGGGTATGGAGGTTCAGAGGCACACAACTCATTGTGCATCGCGCTTATCCTATAAACGCACTTTATCTCAGAAACTGGAACTTGCCAAGTGTGAGGGTGATTCGCTGCTTTCCTTTTTTCAGTATCACCTGTTTCGGTTGGATATCGAAAACAACTGCCCCTCCATCGAGTTGGGTACCGATGGAGACAATATGAAGATTACCCGCCTTTGTTGTCTCTTGCAAGAGAGCCGTTGCGTCTATTTTTCGGGCAGTTGGAACCTGCGTTCCAAGAAGTCTATAGGTGGGGGCTTCTGCTGCCGGTTGCCAGCCGAGGGGGGCGAAGAGATTGTTCTCAATAATCGTTTGGAAAAATTGTGCCTCTGGGTCTACTGGTTCCGGTTTTAAATGCGCATAGAGCTTTTCGTTCTTTTTCACTGCTGTTTTGCGTTCAATATCGTGAATAATATAAATCTTCTGGGGCGGACTTCGCCGAAGTTGGTAGAACCGGATGTGTGAGAATATAATCCAACAGAACAGCAAGATACTGAAAACACAGATATATTTTAAAATCCGTTTCATTTGTGAGTCTTCTTTCTTTCACGGATTGTTTCAAGATACTTCGGATTTTCTACGACATCGGGCGGATAGCGAATCTCCCAAATCTTGACAGCCTTTCCGACAGCGCGCGAGGTGTTCCCAGTACGGGTATCACCGTCTTCTGGGTAGACCTGAACGAAAGCGTCACTGTGCTCATCGCGCAGAAACAATGTGACAGCCAAACTGTTCCAACTGTGCGGTGAAAGATAGTAGAAGCGTTCCTGCCGTGTTTCCGTATCGAAGAGATGAAGGATACCACCATTTTTGCTGAGAGTATCGTGTGTTACATTTGTTGCTATGGCGGTTTGGGGCGTATGCTTGTGCATAGCCTGCGCGGTTGCTTCGGCTTCGCCGCCATATTTGATATATGGAAGTTTCACTGTCTTTTTGTTTTGGAGATATGCAGTGACATTAGGTGGTGTGTCCTGAAAATCTATGTCTATAGCAGTTATCAAGGCATTCTTGTGTATCGGGACCATTCTATAATCCGAACGACCGATCGGGGTGCGAGAAACCAGAGGCTCCATGGAGTGCAAAGTCTCGGGCGGCGCATCCGTATGGGTATGTTTTGAGGCGGTGTACAGTACGTCTTCTTCTGTGAACAAAAGGTGTGTAACCTTGTGCGTTTTGAGAAATTCCAATGCCTCGCGTTCGGATTGTGCCGCGGCAACATGTGCTTCATAGAAGCCTATCCAGTGCATGATGTAGTGGTCGGCATCTATAACGGTTTGGACGCCACCGAGCGCGTTGAGGTAGTTCCCGTGGCTCCAGGCAGCCGCCACGACAGCATCTCTTGCATAGTGTGCCCTGAGCCATTTACAGGCACCGTCCATTGATGTCGCTTTACCGGGGAGCACAGCCTCGGGTGTTATCCGTGTGGTGTATCCGCGAAAAGCGAGTCCGTGCCGAGCGGAACTGCCAGGCGGCTCCCCAAATAAAAGAAGGGTGAAACCAACGAGGAGAATTCCGGTTTTGAGCCACACGTGTGGGACGAAAGATAGCGATGGCGATGCGCGAGGCTTTTTCGGTCCCACCTTTCTACCAACCTCCCGAAACTTTCTTTTGCGTGCGGGTTTCTTTTTCTCTAATCTGTCAGGTAGTGTTTTGGCGGTATCTTCCACCTGGGCCGTTTTGAGGCGTTGGGCAAGCCGCGCCGCAACGAACCGAATACCTACAGCAGCGAAGAAAGCAAGCGGCACGCCGATAAAGAAGTCATATCGTTGTGCATCGCGAGCGAGCCCAAGCCAGAGGAGCAGCCATGTAGCCATTGCAATATAGGTCTTCTCGTGTTTCACGCCTCTCGCCCGGTGCACAGCGACACCGAGGGCAGTAATCGGTGTAAACGCAACCGCGCCGTAAAATAAATATTCACACACAATCGGGGATAAAATATGATAGAGGTATTGACGCAGAAAGGTTGAAACCGTAAACAAGACAAGTGTTGCCGTAAGCAGAACGCCTTGCTTTCCCCAAAGCTGCAGCGCGCCTGCAAGGAGACAACCACTGGTGAGCAACAGCACGCCTCCATAGCGGTGATACCAATAGGCATCCGGGGGCGAACGGAGCTCCCCCACGGTTTCCATAACTGCAGCATCACTGAACGGAACAATGCTTTGGGTGAAGGTTTCACGTTGGAAGGCAAGGTAGATCAACCCTACAAAGATACAAATAGCCGAGAGGACAAGTGAGATGGCACGTGCTGAAACGCGGTCAGCGAGAAATTGGGTGAAGCGGCGTTGACGCGTGAGGGCATAACGGAGGATGCGTAGCCCCAACATTACGAGGGATGGAAAGAGCAAAAACGCCGTGACGTGACTCGAAAAGCCGCCGCCACTGTGATACGCTGGGCAGAGCAGATAGAGCGGCGGCACAAACATCAGCACCCAGATAACATATTCTCGGAGGCGTTCTTCGGTGTCGGTTGTTAGAAACCGCCAGAGTTCAACGGCGATAATTGCCATGACAAAGCCGCCGAAACCCTCCCAACTCAAACCACCTATCAAGACGAAAACGCCGGAAAGCACCGCGTAGATGTCCCGAAATCGCTTTTGTGAGGTGTATTCTTTACAGAGATAGCACGTGATGGCAAGCACGCCGAAGAGCCAGCACCATCCGTCTCTATCGCTGAACCCAGCAGCAGTGCGTTCAACGGTGCCGGGCATCACGGCTAAAAGCACGCCAACGATAAGTGAGACGCTGAGACCGAAGCGAACGTAAAGGAAAACGCACAGCACAGCAGTGCCGATGAGGAAACAAACCATCGGTGCGACGCACTGCACCTCATAGAGGGTAACATTGGGTAAGAAGAACTTCAGGCATTTGTAAGTAGCAGCGAGTGCGTAAGCGTAACCGTGCAACATCTGGGTAAGGTCTCTGCCGAGGGGCACCCACCGGTGTGTCTCCACTTGTGGTAATGTTCCTTCTGTGACGATGGTATCCGCGTGTGAATAGTAGAGATACGCATCGTTGGAAGCGAACTGCCCGACAGGGAGATGCGGGAGCCCCTGGAGCCGGATCCAACCGCCAAGAGACAGGACGATGAGAAGCAGCGCGGCGGCACCGATGTGTTTGGCGAGGGTGTGAAGTTTCATTTGGGCTTAGCGGGTCTGCGTCTCTCTGTGTCTAAGGGTTCGGTTCAGGTGGCACGCGTTCACGTTGTGGCTCCGGGCTATGCTGTTGTGCAGGTGGACGTTCGGTGTCCGGGGGAACTCCTATGATCCGTTGCACCTGTGCTGCAGCTTTTGGGTCTGCCTTTGTCAACTTCTGCATGCCTTCTTCAGGGCCGTATTGCTCCAGAATCTTCAGGGCGGCTTCAAACCGGGCGGGGGTCATCTGTGCTGATTGCACCTCCGACCAGAGCCTATTTTCTATGTTCTCAGCAGTCGGAAGTTCTGGCATCTGTGGGGTGAATCGTCTCTCAATTTCCGCTTCAATCTCCGCATCGCTCATGTTTGCAAACCTTTCCAACTCGCGGAGCCCTTGCTGAAACTGCTCTTGCGTCTGACGCGCAGCATCTCTCGCAGCTGTCCGGATGGCCTCGGTATCCGGCATTGGAGTACCGACATCTACCTCTTCTCTTGTCTGATAATTTTCTAACCACTTGTTAGGGGCAGGGTGCCCAAGCAGTTGCTCATAGTTTTCGGGCGTGAGTTTGATACCCTCAAACGAGATGGCATGTTCTCTGATATACTTCTGCTCGTCAAAAAGGGGCGGCGGCTCCGAAAGAACGTTGTAATCGTCATCAATATAGACAATCTCTATGCCCTCAGGTTCAATACCTTTGTTTTTAAGGTTATCTTGTTGTTCGACTGTCAACATCGTGCCCCACGTACTTATGCGCCCGCGGTCTGGACCTCAACGAACATCACACACTTGCCCAGCACCTGTCCAGTCCTTATC
>RKRO01000164.1 GCA_007571355.1 Candidatus Poribacteria bacterium
GTAGTTCTTTTCATTGTGCTCGAAGCTGCCCATATTTTCCGCTGCCTGACGCATCTTTGCGGAGACAGGTTCAATCGTAATAAAAATGCCCACTTCTGCATTGTGCTGATCCATGACGTGGCAGAAAGCCCGAACTTGTGTGAGGGTCGGTTTACCGGTCTTGACTTCAGCGAGGATGCGCGCGTTTGTCTCTTTCATCTGCTGCGGATTCCAGAGTGTTACATGACCGACACCGTCGAGGCCGCCATCGCCGACATCTTTCGTCGGGCTCAGTCCAAGCCGCGTCACAGCCCAGTTCGAGAAGTCGTGATACTTGCGTGTGTCTCCTTCTTTCAAGAGTCTGCGGACTTCCTGCATGTTCGTCGGATACCCCTCAATCTGGTAGTCTATGGAGGGTTCTAACCCGTGTCGGTCCGCCAAACGTTGCCGCATCGGATCGAGTGCAAGGATAGTGATGTCAATCCCCATCCACTGGCGTTTGAGGGTGTGTGCTGCGTCTATAGTGGTGCCGCACCCACAGAACGGATCTAACACGATGTCCCCTTCGTTGCTGGAGGCAGTTATCAGACGTTCATAGAGGGCAAGCGGCTTTTGTGTCGGATACCCTAATTTCTCTTTGGATTTGCTTGAAATCGGATTTATGTCTGTCATGACATCCTGCACTCTATTCCCTTTAGATGTTGACAGATACCGCTTGAACCCTGGCACCTTCCCTTTCGGGGGCCAATAGATCAATCCATTCGCGTCCAAGATATCTAATCTTTCATGAACGGGGAGTGTTTCATAGTTTTCAGGCGGTTCAACACCTTCGGGCCAAGATTCCCGACGTGGCGTGCTCCAATGCCGCCCGACATCACTCGGATCTATATCTCTCCACGGTTTTCCAGACTCACCGTCTTTCGTTACACCTGGCGCACTTAGATCACCCACTCGGTAACGCCCCCTTTCATCTACATGGCGATACGCCTTCTTTACATACTCAGGATCGTGCTCCATATAGATAGGATTCCACACGTTCTGACGACTTTTGCTGTAGAACAAAAGCGTGTCGTGGACTCTGCCGTATTGCTTGCCGTCGTTATGAGCGTGGGTCCGTTGCCAAATAATCTCGTTCCTGAAATTGTCTACGCCGAACACAGCGTCCATGATGCCTTTGAGGTAATGGCTTGCGGTTGGGTCGCAATGGAGGTAGATGCTGCCGGTGGGTGTGAGGACTCGGTGCATCTCGGCGAGTCGGGGTCCCATGAAGGCAAGGTAGGCACGCATCGCGCCCCTGTCGCCGGAGACAGCATTTTGTAGCACCAAGTCATATCCCTTGAGGCAGTTGTCAAGTGCTCTGTATGCATCATTGGTGTAGGCGCGGTGTTCGATATCGGCGCGTGCGTCTTGTGTGGCGGTGTCATAAGTCCATGTATCGGTAAACGCTTTTTTCTGTGCAAGCGAGTCACCGATAAAGGCGTTGTAGTCGCGTCCGGAGTTGAAGGGCGGGTCGGTGCATATCAGGTGGACGCGCTGGTCATCAAGTTCGCGTAGGATTTCGAGGTTATCGCCGAAGTAGAGTTTGTTCATGGTGAGTTATCAAACATCATCGTTTTTAGTTTCTGAAAAGCATCTCTCAAGGCATCCAGATATTCCACTCGCCTTTTTTCTCCCATTTACGGCATGCAACGCACAAACACATAAATCGAATTGCGAAACGTGGCACAGTACCAACATTCATTGTACCAGAATGCGGTAACAGGTGATGAAAAAACAGGACATCCCCTTGTTTCGCGACAACCTCCATCGGTTCGCCTAAGTCCATCTCTGGAAAAAGTGCGCGTACATCGCGGACATGATTGGAGAATTCTGGGTTTTTCTTACGGAATTTACGAATGCGCTGCGGGCCGTCGGGCCATATCACCGTCGTTCCGCCGTGCGCATTGGCATCGGTGAGATAGGTTAAACTGGTTGCTCGAAACGTCCCCGGATCCAGTCGAAAATCTCGGAAGTCGCCATCCAAGTGCGGCGACGGACGCTTCCACTCGGTTGAAACAGGAAATTGGTTAAGTGCCCAGATACCGTCCGGACGTGAATCTTTACAGTGTGGAATTTCTGGGTATTGGGATACAAGTTGTTTGAGGACAGTGCGGTAATCAGGAGAGCAACATGCCAATACGTCCGGATGGGTAACGCCGAAAAGTTCTATGCGATTCCCTTTTTGCATCTGCTCCATGTAGAAACCGGCGAGCGGCGGACGTTTGAAATGTCCCCATGAGTCAGGATTATCTGCCTCCATACCCATCATGCCCCACATCGCTGCCGCTGCCTTTTCGACGGTTTCTTGGGGGATCAGTCCAGAAAGGAGAAGATAGCCTTCTTCTTCAAATTGCGTTAATTGTTGCTCTGAGAGCATCGCATACTCCTTATCGTATCAATCCGCAATTGTGAGTTTGGTAACATCAATGGCAGGTTCAGGATACTGCATGTCAAGTTTCTTGAGTGCCTCCACAATACATTCTGTGATAACGAGGTTCCGATACCATTTCTTATTTGCTGGAATTATATGCCAAGGTGCCCAATCGGTACTACACTTTTGGAGCATCACTTCGTATGCCTGCATGTAATCGTCCCAATAGGCGCGCTCACGAATATCGGATGCCTCAACTTTCCAATGTTTTGTTGGATCGCTAATCCGAGATTCAAGACGCTCTTTCTGTTCAGCCTTTGAGATATGAAGGAAAAATTTTAAGACGACCGTCCCACTTTCAACGAGCAGCCTTTCAAAATCGTTGATCTGCTGATACCGCTGCGTCCAGAGCCGCTCTGGCACCAGATTATGCACCCGAACAACGAGGACATCTTCATAATGCGAACGGTTAAAGATGCCAATCTGCCCTTTCGATGGAACGGCTTTGTGCGCGCGCCATAAGAAATCACGAGAGAGTTCGTCCGCGGTCGGAACTTTGAAACTGACCACATCGCATCCTTGGACGTTGACCCCCTCCATCACACGCCGAATGGTGCCATCTTTGCCACAGGTATCCATACCTTGTAGGATAATAAGAAGGGCATGTTGACTTTCCGCGTAAAGCAGCCCCTGAAGTGCCAGCAGCTGCTTATGCAGTTTTTTGAGGGGTTTTTTCGTTTGACCTTTCTTCTCGTAAGTCCCGGTATACTCAGGTGGATAATCATCCAAATTGACCAATGCACCGGGCGTAATAATATTCTTAGCCTTAAGTTCCATTACAGATTTCCAATCATTGCGACAAAGATTCATAGTAGTTATCAACAAGTCGTCGGTATTCAGGCGGCACATCTTCCTTTGCGACCTGGGTGAGTTGCTTTTTCTCCTGAAGCGTATTGAGTCGTTCCTCAAGAGCCGTTTCTAACTTTGTCAAGTCTCGAATAACAAATTCGTAGTTCGGGAACGGATGTGATCTATTTCCGGGGCGGTACTCCATCGTATCCAAGAAATCAAGCCAGAGTTCGTTAATCTCGCGTCCGGACTCTCTACCACCGGCGCGCGCTTGTTGTGGGTTTTCGTCTTCGGCTTGTCCGGGCTGTTGACCCTCCTGTCCTTGTTGTTGCCCGGCCTGCCTATCCTGCATGGCTTGTTGCGCCTGTTGCATACGTTCCTGAACCTGCTGCTGCTGTTCAGCGAGTTGTTGCTGACGCTGTTGTTGTTCTTCTGCCTGTTCTTGGCCTTCCATCGCCTGAAGTTCGCGTTGGATGTCCTCCATCTGCTCTCTGGATTGTTGGAGTTGTTGGAGGGCGGCTTCGAGCTGCTCTTCTTCGGTGTCCGCCATATTCGCTTGCGCCTGTTGGAGATCACCTTGTACTTGCCTCAGCGTCTCTACTGCATCTTGCTGGTTCAACTCAGCAGCACGGAAACTACGCCACTGTAGGGCGCGCTGTGCAGTGGACATATCCCCAGCCGTCTGTTCTTCCGTAAGCCGTCTTGCAGCGTCAGCGACATTTTGTGCTGCCTCTGGGTTCTCCTCACCGAGTTGCTCCGGTAGGTTTCTCAGTGTGTCCTCAAGCGTTTGGAGGTCGCGTTGTAATTCACGCTGCTCGTTGGCAAGTTCGGAAGCTCTCCGCAAATCTTCAGGACGCAGTTCCCCTTGCTGAGAACGGTTCCTGAGTGCTTGTGTCTCCTGTTGAACCCCAGATTGCGCTTCCCTTAGCTGCTGCGCCTGTTGTGCGGCTCTTTCAAGGGCAGCATCCGTGAATTCGGATGCGACTTGTTCCAACTGTTCAATCGCCTCTTCAAGCCGCTCTTCTGCTTTTTGACCCTTGGCAGCACTGAGTTGCGGTGCCTGCTGTTGCATACCTTCTGCAGCTTGCTGCATCTGTTCGCCTGCTTGCTGCATCGCTTGACCGGCTTGATCCAAACGTTGACCCTGGGTACCCTGCGCATCCTGCTGCATCGTCCCGAGCTGCTGTGCCATCTGTTGTGCTTGCTGCGACAACTGCCCCTGCTGCTGACTATTCTGTTGCATCTCGTTCGGAGACGGTTCGCTTTCACGTCCCATCTGCTGACTCTGTTGACTCAGCTGCTGTTGTTCCGCCAACATCTGACGTGCCTGATCCAACATCTCCTGTGACCGCTCTTGCATCTCCGAATCAAGTTCGTTCTGCTGATTCTCAAGTTCGCTTTGCAGTTCCTCCATTTCGAGTTCAAGATTTTCAGCAAGTTGTGGATTGCTGTTCCGCATCTGCGTCAGCACTTTCGGTAATTCAAGGCTAACTTTTATCAGCAGCTCAAGTGCCTCCTGTTCCGCGGGGATAGCCTCGTTAGGTTGAATAGCGTTTAGGCTATCAGCTGCCTCACGCATGCTGGCGAGAGCATCCTCCAAGTTCATCAGGATTTCTGGCGTGACTGCCGATTCGCCTTGCATCGCCAAACTAAACTCGTCAGCGAGTCTTTGCGTCTTATCGATTAATTCGGTCTGCTTATTTGCCGTTGTCCGAACCGCACTGCGATATGCCTCGGTCATTGAAGCAGGTTTCGTGTTAATGTGCTTTGCTGTTTCGCGAATAATCTGCTTCTGGGTGGCAACCATCTCCAAGGCTGGGTTCGGTTCCTGTTGTTGCTGTTCTCCTTCCTGAGCCGCCTCCTCTCGGAAATTCTCATTAAAAGGGCGAATTTCAATGAAGTAGATATCGCTACTGGCCTCTCCTGGGCCTGTGCGTGTGTTGTTATCAACAGCGCGAGCATAGTAGGAGATAATATCTCCCGGTTCAACGTCAAACGCCTCAAGATAGAAGGTGTAACTGCCATCCGCGATGCGGCGGTGACGCGTATCAACAGGGACCGGCTCAGCAGTAGCGGCTTCCATTGCAAGTTCCTGTAACGCACCAGACCCGACGCGGTACATGAGTTTCAATTCTGCAATCCCGTAGTCATCTGTCGCCTCAGCGATGATTCCCACCTCCCCCAACTTCGTCGTTTTGATAT
The DNA here is from genome assembly GCA_007571355.1 of Candidatus Poribacteria bacterium. Taxonomy (GTDB): domain Bacteria; phylum Poribacteria; class WGA-4E; order WGA-4E; family WGA-3G; genus WGA-3G. The sequence goes on from RKRO01000164.1 coordinate 5,441, forward strand.
CTCGCCCCGGTTCTTTGATGACAACTTCAGGGATTTCGTCTGGAATCGCCTTGAGGGTATATTCAATAGGTATCTCGTTATTGAAACCGTCAATACATAACAATTGGACAGTATAGGTTCCATTCTCATCAACATCAACGGTTGTTGCCAGCGTGTTTCCATCGGAGATAACCATTTCGGTTGTGACAGGTTCAGGCGTTCCAGTTAACCTTTCCGTGAAAGACCGGTCCTTAACATCACGCCTCAGCGAGAATGTTGCGGTTTGAATGGCTTTGTTGGTTGTGAATTTTAGTTCAGCCTGTGTCCCGACCACGGCTTGGATATCGCCTGTACCTGTTTGAACGACAGGTTTAAGACCGGTGTAGTCCGGATAAGTGTAAGCGACAGAAATTTCCGTCACCTTCGGCATCTCAAACACCTCAACAGTGTAACGTTCCGAAGTTGTCTCGTTTGCGACGACATAATATTCAATATCTGCATCGATATTAAAAATTTCATAAGCGAACCCGCGTTTATCGTCTGGGTTTTGTAACATATTGATCTGTTGTTGCGTTGACGTGTCCGCACCGTCAGGCGTAGCAGTCTCTTGTATGTGCGCATCTTCGTAGGTTAAGACGACCTTCTCAGCAGATTTCCCGGTGACGGTAACGTGAATCGGTAAACTTTTACCGCGGAGGATACGGGCATTCCCCGGTTCAACAGTCAACTTTGTCGTTAAAACTGGATCCGTCTTCTCCCAAGGTACAAGCACACGAAGGAGGCTGGTATGAATTTCTGTCGGAAAGATGAGCGCAAGCACACAACAAGCGGCGACAACCAAAGCGGCTATGCCAATGTGTTTACGGGTGCGGCTATGATCAACTGTTGCTTTAAAATCCACTCCCTTTACCCGTTCAGTGGTATCTTCAAGCAGACGTTGGAGCATGTGAGATTCAATGGGATCCGTCGATTCTCGATTTCCGAACTGAACAGCACTGATAAGTCTATCTTCTAAGTCAGGATGGTTGCGTTCAACATTGAGTGCGACATCGCGAAGCGTCAGGGAGGCTCGGAGCGGTTGAACGAGGTATCTGTATAAAAGGTAACCGATCATACCGATCCCGCCGATTAAAAGCGCAATCCGGATAAAATTTGGGAGGGGCATCAACCAATCCACAATCGCCTCCCCCATAAACAAAGCGGTTAAGCCTGTCAGGACAATAGCAAATCCTGCCCAGAAGATACTCCGTTTCCAGACACGCCGCGCTTCTAAAATCTTTGCTTGTAACTCTGCGTAACCTTCTCTCGTATTCATTGTTTTCCTCCACCTAACGTTACCGTTATTTTTTTCCAACCGATAGCGGGGTTACACACGCCGCCTGCAAGCGGGGTGCATCCTGTCTAAGTGTTGCTAAGAAGCAGATGAAACTTGAAATATAACATCAATTCCGACCCTTAATAACCAAATGACGATTGCCGTAAGACACGCCTTTGTTCTACTGACCTCCATCAGTGTTGCGACTGCTATCGTTAAAACGAATATATTCCATATACCTAAGAGATCCATAAAACTCAAAAACATCAGCAGATACTGATTTTCGATGAATGGCACCAACATGTGCATTCCGGGAATAATCCAGATATCAGTGACTGTCTCAATATCTTCAACGCGCCTAAAAACTGGAAGGAATGCAATATTGATAAAAAACACCAACGGATTAATTAAAATACTGTGCCACCAGGCCGCGAAGAAGTGTTTAAATTTGACTGCCTCATTTAGTTTGAAGATTCGCGATATCACGGTGAATAGCGCGCTGAACCCAACAGCACAGAGGGTTCCAAGAATAATCCCACTCACCGCAACAAATACCATAGATGTTGCTCTGGTAGATCCAAGTAACTGAATATCGGAGAATCTACTTGCATACTTTGGGTTAAGGAACCGTTGTGTAAAAGGATAAACCATCCAGGCCAACCACACGACAAGGACGCAAAAGGCAACGAATGCAATGCCCCATTTCGGTCTGGATTTCAGTCGCGTAAACGTGGCTTTCGGGTTTGCAATAAGATCAATTAGATTTTGCCAACGCTCTTGCATAACGATTATTTTTCGGACTCGAGTTGTGCCTTCTGCCAACCGTAATCAACATTTCCATCATAAAATTTGTCTGGATTTTCAACCGCCCAGATCTGTTTATGGATGATCCAATTATTTGGATCTAACGCGAGAGCCTTTCGCCATTCCACCATCGCTTCGTCTCTTTTACCGCTTTCGAGCAAGACGAGTCCGAGTTGAAAACGCGCGGCCGCCTCGGCATTCGGCTTTACGGCTGGCTTGCTCGCCGACTTAATAGCGTTCAGCAGCACCGCATTGTAGCCTGGGTCCGATAACCACTTCTCAAGCATCGCAACGGTTTTTTGATCCTGAACATTAACACTGAAAGGTACTTTCACCAACCGTCCGGCTTCATCAATCATGATGCCGTAAGGAATCGCTTTAAGATGATAGCGGGTACCAAGTATGTTCTGTGAATCAACGAGCGTAACGAAATCGGCATTTGCTGCATCGTGCCAAGGCTGGACGACAGCTGCGCCTTGCGCATCAATAGCAACTGAGACAAGGTTTAAGGTTTCTTTGTGTTCGGCGTAAAATTGCTGCCACCCTGGCAGTTGTCCACGGCACCCTCACCATGAACCCCAAACATAGAGAAAAGTCTTTTTCCCTCGGAAATCGCGTAAGTGTCTTGGCTCCCCCTCTAAATCGGGAAGTGTGAATTCAGGCGCGAGACGTGTCGGATGGATAACCTCTAATTGGTTCGTTGAAGGTTTGTAAGTTTCAAAACCAAAAGTTTTCGAGATATGCGCGGGCTGTAGATATGTCACGCCCTCAATATCAACAACACCGTCCTCTCCATTGTGGAATTGGAGGGGCACACAGAGTTCCGATTCCACCCCTCCGCAAAGAACGACCATCTCCGTTCCTTGTGGATACTCCACCTTCAACCCGAGCTGCTGAGCGAAGGGTTTCAAAGGGACAAACCATGTCCCCGCTTTGAAGACAGGTGATGGATTAAATTCGACACGTCGTCCATCTACTGACACCTGAAAGTCCTCTTTCTTCATATCATCCCCTTTAGCGAATCCTATCTGTCCACCTAAAACAGCGCAAAACATCACCAATGTTAAGAATCTGAATAGAGATTTTAAATTACGATCCGATCCGATTGCCATAATCATTCTGTTTTTCTCTCCCTATGCTGTGCATCGTAAATTAGGAATTCGATGATCGCCTCAGAGGTCTTCGGTGTCAGACCGGACCCCGGTTTCCGCATCATTTTATACACATACTGCCGCCACTCTTCTGGCGCGAAAGTGGAATTAATCGGGCGCGCAACGGTATGGCATCGGCTACATTTACGGGTAAAAAGGTTATAAGCCTCTTGCATCTTCGCAGGATAGGCGGCAACATCAATAAAGTTGGGACCCTTATCCGCTGGATACGTTTTTGGGCCTGTGCGTGACTCTCGTAAGGTGTAGATCGTCCCTATTCCTACGAGGATAATGACCCCTAAAACAGTTCCCCAAACAATTATCTTTTGCATGTTTATATGTAATTTGTGGGCTCAAAGGCTCTTTAGAATAGGCGAGGTTTTCAACCTCACTTACAATTCGACTCCAAACCTGCTAGACAGCAGTAACGTCCTTTACCTTTTGCACAATAGCATTTGCACTGATGCCGTGATGCTCCACGAGTTCTTCTGGTTTCCCAGATCGCGGTATTCCAGTAACGGCAAGTTTGTGAACACAAATATCTTCAGTTGCAACAGCATCCAGTACAGCATCGCCTAAACCGCCTTCAGGATAATGATCTTCAACGGTAATCAGTGTCTTGTTCGTGTCGGCTGCAGCTGCTTTGAGTGCTTCCGCGTCAACCGGTTTAACAGAGTATAGGTCAATGACACGGATAGCCGTCCCTTCTGCGGCGAGTATCTGGTGTGCTTTTAATGCTTCGTGAACGGTAATGCCTCCGGCGACAACAGTTACAGTATCTTCGTTGCTCCGCCGAATAACCTTACACCCCCCGATAGGAAACGTTTCATCGGCATCATAGAGAATAGGCGTTTTGGGGCGCGAGGTTCGCAGGTAAACAATACCTTCATGCGCTGCAGCCACGGCAACAAGCCGTTCAGCACTGACAGCATCGCTTGGATAGAGCACGACCGCCTCTGGAATTGCCCGGAACATCGCTATGTCTTCTAATCCCATCTGTGAGGGGCCGTCTTCTCCGATAGAGACCCCGCAGTGTGAACCGGCATATTTAATATTGGCCTGCGAAATTGCAGACATCCGAATCTGATCGTAGGCACGAGATAAAAAAGCGGCAAAAGTAGAGACAAACGGAATCTTTCCGCGCTTCGCCAAACCGATACCTGCCCCTACCAAATTCTGTTCTGCAATGAACATCTCAAAATAACGGTCCGGATGGCGACTCATAAACTGTTCTGCATAGGTGGAGTTTTTGGTGTCGCCATCTAAAGCGACAACATTTGGGTTCGCGGTGCCGAGTTTAGCAAGTCCGGTCCCGTATCCGCCGCGTGTAGCGACTTCCTCGTCAGACGGATAATTCGGCGGCTCACATTCAATCGCAGCAATATGCCGAACACCACTATCTACAACAGAAGGGGGTTCAATCTGAATAGGAACCTCTAAATGTAAAGGACCGAGTTCGGCTAATGCTTTGTCAAGGTCTTCACCTTTCGCGAGTGCCTTTCCGTGCCAGTTGTCTGCGTTTTCGATGAAAGAAACCCCTTTTCCCTTAAACGTTTTGGCAACTATCATGGTAGGTTTATCGGTAGCGGCTTTCGCTTGATCAAGTGCTGGCAGGATTTCATCAAAATTGTGTCCATCAATCCCGATGGTTTGCCATCCGAAAGCCTCAAAACGCTTACAATAGGTATCAACATCAAAAGCGTACATCGTACGTTGACTCTGTCCGAACGCGTTAACATCCACAATCCCGATCAGATTATTGAGTTGGTAGTGGGATGCCAAAGCAGCAGCCTCCCAGACACCCCCTTCTGCAGTTTCGCCATCACCGAGAAGAACATAGACACGGTAATCGGACTTGTCTAAATATTTACCGTTGAGTGCCATACCGACACCCAGTGATAATCCCTGCCCAAGTGATCCCGTCGCTACCTCTGTCCACGCAAATCGAGGTGTTGGATGTCCCTCAAGGATGCTGTCAATTTGGCGTAAGGTACGCAGTTTCTCAGTGGGAATGATACCCGCTTCGGCATAAGCAGCGTAGAGTAACGGCGCGGCATGCCCCTTAGATAGGATGAATCTATCGTTATTAGGATTTTGGGCATCATTAGTGTCATAACGCATGGTGTCAAAAAAGAGCGCAGAGACAATATCGGCAGCTGAAAGACACGTGGTCGGATGCCCAGACCCCGCCTCCGAGGTCGCGGTAATAGAATGAATACGTAAATTAGTCGCCTTCTGTTTAAGAAAGTTCTTCAAAGTTTCCACAAATTTTTTAATCCTTCTTTCTGAATTAGTTTTCGGTCCGATTTTTTCTAAAAAAAATCTTTCAGTTTTCGGTTCTCGGTTCAGATTGTGTGTCAGGACATTTTTGTTAACCGCCATAGGAATCCTCTTATCATAAAGCCAATAAGGATTGAAACACATCCTATCGAAGCGAGGTCCCGCTGATTCCCCCTGCTTGCAAGGGGAGGGAGGGTAGCCTTGTCCAAGTGTGCATTTATTTTCGGATGTTACGATAACTGAAAACTGTTCGCGGTTTAAACGTTCACCATGTTTAACTGATCCGCTCTGCGTTGTGCTGCTAAAACGAGATAATGCCCTTGACAGGTCCTAATCAAGTCCTCGAAAATCTCAATAGCTTGCGAGAGGTTTTGTAATTTGGCGTATGCTTCCGCTTGCCAGTATTTGGATTTTGCGACGATTTCATTGGGAACGGTTGGACTGCCTTCAGTGCGTTGGCCTTCGTAAGTGATAGCCTCATCAAATTTTTCAACCGCCCGTTGATAATCTTTTTCTTCATAGTAGGCTGTCATCGCGTCCGCGTAAGCAGTGTTGCTCTGTTCTTGGGGGCGGAAGTGTTCGACAACCTCTCTGGACGGTAGCAACTCAAGTGGTGGCAGTTCAATCTCTAACGCGTCATCATCGATATCACTATCTTCTTCAGTAGCATCTTCTTCAGTATCTTCGCCAGTACCGTCATTGTCAGGCAGCGTATCTATCGTCTCTACAAGCCGTTGTTCATCAGCACTCTCATCGGCATCGTCATCCTCAGGGGTCTCCTCTTCATCTTCTGTTTCGGATGTCGTCGCTTCACGAAAGGCGAGAGAAAGCGCAGTATTCGGCTCGTCAACCTCTTCTAAAGAATCATCCTCTGGTTCATTATTAAGGTTATCTGTTTCTTTATCGGCATTGCTTTCATCAAAGTCATCTGTTTCATCAAAATCGTCTTCTTCGTCATAGTTAAATGTCATTTGTTTCTCCATTTCTGTAAATAAGTTACATGTGTAGCATAGGAAACCCTCGGTCTCTTGTGCCATCGGCACACGCAACTTTACACTTCACACAACATGATCGTAGGGGTTGGGTTACCCAACCGCTAAGGGCCCCCGCCTGTGCAAATAGTTACAGGATCTACGATAAGTACATTCTGTTTGATGCGGCGAGGTTCGGAAACCTCGCCGAAACGGGATACGTTAAATATGTTGTTCCTTGAGGTGCCAACATATTTAATTCCTATAAAACCGTTAATACTTGACCTTCACATCCGCCCAAGTGGTCGTCATTTTATCAGCAGGTTCAACCGCCAAGACTTCAGCATAAAGACCGTTCTGATACAGTTTTTCAATTTCCTCTTGTTCTAAAGCAACACCCAGAATTAAGACCTCGTCAACAACCCCGGCACCAAAACGTGTGCCACCGCAACAATCATCAAATCCGATATTGACGGGGCCATTATCAAGATCAATAGGGTTCTTAGCCAAATCCAACGCGCTCGCTTCTTCGGCATCAATATAGATGTACCACTCACCCGTGTTGCCATCAAAAGTGGTCGTGCTACATGTGCCAATCGGTAATATCATCGGTGCCAACATTACCATCATTCCAACCGCCAGGTTGATTCCAGCACCCCCCGTTGCAAACTGGCCAGGCAACATTTGTTGTGCCACTATTAGGATGAATGATATAAGCGGGGCGTTTTTCAACGATCCAACCGGGCTGGTTCCACGTGGCACCTGCACTCTTCACCCAAGCCGAAACCGTTATCGCTTCAGTTGGGTTTTCATGTGCTGGAATCTGAACGTAAGCAGAATTACCATCGAATTCAAGTGCCATCCCAAACTTACCCTCAACCCATTCAGGTTTGCCTTCAAATTCGCCGTCTAAACCGTTTCCTGAGGCATCGGAGGCGACATCGCCTTTGCCTTCATCAAAAAGCCACACGCCGACAACGGTATCAGGATCAATCTCGGCCCAGGTCGCAGGCACGATCAAAACACTAACAGAAAAAAGACCTGTAAGCACAATGCATAAAATCCCAAACCTTATAGAAAAAACAGAACTGAAATTCATTGTGACCTCCTATTCCGTATCATACTGTGTTATACAATTTAAGTGATTTACCTAAAAAGCATAAAACGCTTACAATGCCAATATATCTATCGTATCAGATTCAGAGGTTTATGTCAAGTAGAAAAATACAATTTTTCAACAATTCCGGCTTTACGATAATATTGCTTATGAGGCATCCTCGTCAAAAAGGTTTAAAGCGTTACTGCATATCAAGATACAAGTTCTTTTGACTCGCTCTGACAGGCATGACGTATCGGCATCGGATCGACATATAACGTAAATTAAATGGCTCTGCAATGGATACTTTTCTTTTTTTCTTGACAGAATTCGCAATAAATGATACTATATTAAAGGTTATTTTGCCAAAAATGGGAGACGTGTCTGATACATGCCAAAACGAAAGAGAAAAAGCCGGAACGCATCTGCCTCGGAGGTGGGTGTTGAAGATGATGTCTTACTACGGGCAACAGCACCGTTGCAGCTCTGCTATTACGGTAATCCGGTCCTCCGCAAAAGAGCCAAACCGGTTGCAGAAATCACAGAAGCAGAACGTCAACTCGCTGTCCAGATGCTGGAAACACTATATGCAACAGGCAACGGTATCGGGCTCGCCGCAACGCAAGTCGGTATTCTGAAACGACTCATCATCATTGATATAGGTGAGGATGACGACGACACCTACGAACCGCTTGTGCTATTTAACCCAGAAATTTTGAGGACCGAGGGAGATGTTGTCGCCGAAGAAGGCTGCCTCAGCATCCCCAATGTGACAGCAGAAGTGAGACGTCCGGAAAAGATAGTTGTTGCGGGTATGGATATCCAAGGCGAATCTGTCCACATTGAAACCGACGGTTTGCTGGCACGTGTCCTCCAACACGAAATTGATCATCTCAACGGTGTGCTTTTTATTGATCGAATCAGCGGATTAAAACGGCAATTACTGAGAGACGAATTGTTATGGATACAACAGGCTGAACGACCCGCTTAAAGTCCGAAACTTGCGCGTTACATGCGGGGGTAATCTATGTTAAAACAGAAACTTGAACCACCTCTACAGGTGAAACTTGACCAACTTTATGAATGCTTGCAAGCATATCAGAAGGTTATCGTCGCTTTCTCTGGCGGCGTGGATAGCACATTTCTCGCAGAGGCAGCACAACATGCCCTGGGGGATAACGCACTCGCTGTGACTGCGATCTCTGATTCCTATCCGATCCGAGAGATGAGAGCCGCACAGGACATCGCCAAGCAGATCGGAATCCGCTTCGAGACCGTCAACACGCAGGAATTAGACCTTGAGGGGTACGCAAGCAACCCGACCAATCGGTGCTATTTCTGTAAAACGGAACTGTTCGATAAACTCCGTCCTATCGCTGATAAATATGACATGGGAACGATCATCTACGGCGCAATTCCAGACGATGTCGGCGACCACCGCCCCGGAATGGATGCCGCAAAGCAGATGGGGATCCAAGCACCTCTGATTGATGTCAACTTGACGAAAGCAGAGATTCGCGAGATTTCAAAAACATGGGAACTCCCAACTTGGGATAAACCGGCGTTTGCTTGTCTCTCTTCACGGTTTCCTTACGGTATGCGTATCACGCGTGAATTGCTAAGGCAAGTGGATGCAGCGGAGCAATTTCTTTACGATTTAGGGATTCGTCAATTCCGTGTCCGTCACCATGGTGAACTTGCGCGAATCGAGTTGGAAGCACAAGAAATTTCGAGGGTGCTCTCAAAAACCGTGAGGCACGACATCAGCACACACTTTAAAACACTCGGATATACGCACGTCACACTCGACATGCAAGGATACCGCTCTGGAAGCCTAAACGAGGGGATTCCGATGGCTTAACGAACATCAGAAACCGGCAAACGAGAAATAAGCATAGGAGGTGTACAGATGTTTGACCTCAAAGGTGTTATAACAGTCATTGCGGCATACCCCGTCCATATCATGAGTTTTGTTGGGTGTGTACTACTTTTGGGACTTGTCCTACCCAGACGAAAAAGACGACATAAGCAGCTTTTGTCTTCAAATGAACCTCCGACTGAAAAGAGAAGGTTAACGCAGAGCGAAAAGGAACTTCTTGCTGGAAAAATTCAGAGCAGTGGCATTACAAATCTCAAGAAAAGTTTTGCTGGCAAAGCAAATCCTATTTATACGACCTTAACTATGATCAGCGTGGTCCTGCTCTTTTTTGTTTTTGTGCTTTGGGTACTTCCGAAACTCTAAAGGAAACGCATCAGGTATTATAAGCAATATTAAATCAAGTGCGTAGGGGCAGGGTTGCCCCGCCCAGCAGTGACAGACAATGTGTATAATCGTAAAGCCGAAAAATAGATAGACACTTCCATCCCGCGGTAGGTGCGGTTTCCGAACCGCCCTGATGCGAAGTGTATCAGTAATTACAGCATCCGCGATAAAAAATAAATTTCACGAGAGCACAGAAACCGACAGGGAACACCCATGCTTAACGCACAAAAGACACGCCAATATCTCAAAGATGCCGATTTTGAAACGCTCTTCATAGAAGCACTCGGTTGGGACTATCATACGCAAACCCTCAATATTACAGTAGACGAAACCGACTATCAACTCACCGCCATCGCCGAAAAACGCGGCATGATCGTCTTCGAGTGCTCCCCACTCCCCCCTGATAACGGAGACAGGAGCATATCTTCCGCCTCTAATAAAGGCGGTAGCGGGGTTGAGCATGCCCCCCTGATAAGGGGAGATAGGGGGGTTAAAAATCCCGCCACAGATGCCCCTCTGATAAGTAGGGATAGGGGGGTTAACAACAGCGCATCTTCCGCCTCACTCACCGAGAAACAAAGGGACATCGCGAACACAAATACCCGGAATAGAGAGATTGAGAATCCCCCCCCGCCTGCGGGGGGGCAAGGGGGGGTCGCACCCAACACAAATTTACCCCCTGATAAACGGAGTAGCGGGGTTCACAATACCCTCCCCAATTACGCCACACGCCGAAAAATCCAAAAACAGATCGCTAAATCCGCTCACGAACATTTTATCATATACACCGACGCTGAGAAAACCACACAGATTTGGCAA
>RKRO01000294.1 GCA_007571355.1 Candidatus Poribacteria bacterium
GTTGCCATGATGATGAAAAGTGACGATCCGATGTATGCAGGCCATAATGGGTGGGTATACGAGAAATATGCTCGTGCTTCTCAGGATGCTGCGTATATGCAGGTCAGAGGATCTAATCTTGAGGATGCAGGTAACGGTTGTCACGGATGTCACGCAAAAGCCGCTAATGATAGTGTCTTTGTCTCGCTCTCCATGGGCGATGATATGATGGCAGCAGATGACCACATGGCAGCCGACGACGCTGGCATGGCAGATGACATGGCGGCAGATGACCACATGGCAGCCGATGACGCTGGCATGGCAGATGACGCCGGTGCTGCTGATAGTATGGCAGATGACACTGGCATGGCAGATGACGCCGGTGCTGCCCAGTAGTTTCATCTCACAACACCTATAAGAAAGGGACTGGCACCCTGTTATATGGGTGCCAGTCCCTTTCTGCTTTTCTGTTATCGTAATATCCGAAAAATAAATGCACACCTTTGGCGCGGCGAGTGTGAATCTGGATTCTGGCTATTTATCGCCCCAGGCAGGGCCACGCGGTATCCATAAGCGTTGTCCGACACTTAGTTTCGTCCGATCAAAGATATAGTCGTCTTGATTCGCTGCGACTAACCGTTCCCACATCTCTGGGTTATCGAAAATCTCAGGTCGTGCAGCGATGCGCTTGAGTGCAGCCTCGCCGTTTTCTTCCTGAATGTCTTCTTCTTGGACGCGGTATCTATCGAGTCTATCAGGACTGGTTATGCTGAAACTGAAGCTGTGTGGGTTTACAAGCACATTGCCAGTGATGTCTGCGGCACCGGAGACAGTGACGGTGTACATACGCCCTGCGCGCATCGGTGTATCAGATGTGAAGGTCACAGAATCACCGCTGCCGGCCACTGTACCTGATAACGTTGCCTCCATCGGTTCGCTCATTGAGTCTTCCGTTTTCGCAACGGCTATACTGATAGAGACGCTGTCGCTATTGACTGCCTCACTAAACGAGACGGACACGCTGTTCATCACATTCAGGGAATCTTCGTATTCAGAGATGACTGTACCATCAGCCGGTTCGTTCATCGTCACAGTTGGTGGTGTTGCGTCGGTATAGGTAAACTGTTGTGAAAGCGTGACGGGAACTTCGGGTTTTCCGTTATTGGTAACAACGATACTGACAGATTGTCCTGCCATACCGCCTGGTGTTACTGCTGTAATTTGCGTCTCACTCGGAACTGTTACACTTTGTGCGTTTTTTCCGCCGAACGTCACGGTTACGCCGTTTTTCACATCAAATTTTTCGCCGGTAATTTGAACGGTTGTTCCGCCGGTTTCGGGCCCTTGCATGGGATTCATTCCGGTGGGTAACGGCTCTGGGTTACAACCAGCACAACCCGCCATCCACGCGCAGACAATCGCGAGGACAGCCAGCACCGCTAGGTTTCTGGTTTTTTGCATTAATTCATTCTCCTTATCGTCAAAAAAGTCTTATTCCATACCGTGGTTTTGGCGCAGCTCGCTGGTTCCTAAAACGGGATATGCTGTAAGGCAGTGGCGCAGCTCGCTGGTTTCCAAACGTACGGCTACATAGGATCTTGTGGATTAGAAAGAAACCTCTAACTTACACCTTAAATTATTATACACATAATTAGGCGGGATTGTCAACACTTTTTTCTTTAATCTGCCTCCTACAAATAACTAACCCCGCCAACTTGCCCGCTTTAATGGGTCTTGGACAGAAATGGCCAATTCGGGCCCAAAGCCTTCTATTGACAATCGGACTGTATCGCCGTCCCCGACTGCGGTAAGTGCTTCGTGGTGCGTTCCAGTGGAGACAACGTCTCCTGGTTCCAAGGTGAGAACGTTGGTTACTTCGGCGAGGAGTTCAGGAATGAAGCGTGCCATAGAGTTCGTGGAAAAGTCGTGTTGTAAGCCGTCATTAATCCAGAGTTGCACGCCGAGCGCGTTCCCGTCAGCCACTTCGTCAGCGGTAACGAGTGCCGGGCCCATCGGGGCGAATGTGTGCCAGCTTTTTCCTAAGAAGAACCCTCCGGGTAGACCGCGCGCCGATACGTCAACAAATTGCGTATAACCGAAGACACAATCTAAGGCGTTTTCTTCGGAGAGGTGTTTCGCTGTTTTGCCGATAACGATCGCCAATTCGGGTTCAAAGTGAAACACAGTGACATCTGCTTCCGGTAGTTCTACTGTCCCGTTTGTGGGGATGATGCCAGTTGGTGACTTTAGAAAGGCGTTGAACTCACCGCGGGACGGACTATCCGGTTCAATGTAATTTCCGGCGAGGCATACGAGTTGCCCCGGCCGCGGTAACGGTGCTTTGAGGCTAACACTATCTAAAGCGATAGCTGTCCCATTTCCAGCAGCATCCGCTATCGCTGGACGTAGATTATCAAAGTCCTCAATCACCATGCGTATCAATTCTTGTGGTGTGTGATACGAAACGCCGCTCAGGGCACCGCTGATGTCAACAACCCCGTCTTCTGTGATTACACCGAGTTGATAGTCATTAAAGAATGTAAGTTTCATTCAGATTTTGCTCCTCTGTTAAGGCTGCAAGCCAAAACTTGCTATGAAATTGCAAGCGGATGCCCCCGCGCTGCCAACGGCAATTGCCCCTTTGTTCCACTAAAATGGGATCGGCACGGTTGTTGAGGGCATCGCGATTGATGTCGCACATTGCGACGAAGTCAATGCTTTCAAGATTCGCGTGCGCGGCGGCATGACTCCGGCTAATCCTGCCACAACCGACAATCCCTACTTGTAACGTCGTCAATTTTCCCCAAATTTAGTTTGTGCCTGTCCTATTCATTCCAAGCAACGCCTGCCATTGTGTTTCGTCTACAAGAACACCTTTTTCGAGACTCTCTTGCCGGGTCCGTAGCATACCTTCTCCGGGATATCGGACCTTTTCATTTGCATCTAAAGGCGTGGCGGCATGGAAATCACTGATAATCGCTGCCACTGTCTCGTTTAGCACCTTTTGTCCCATCAACCCGGTGACATTGATCGCGATGTACACTTGGGAAACCGCGTATTCTGATCCTTGTTTCCCGATTTCGTGTGTGGCTTGCCCACCTGAAATAACGGATGCCATCGTGTCAAGCACAAGTGCCAGTCCGGATCCTTTCCAATAGCCGATAGGCAGGGCTCTTTTAGAATCAAGAATTTCACCCGGATCAACCGTCAGTTCGCCTCTGGTGTCGTACCCGCCGGGTAGCGGTAATTCTTTTCCCTGCAGCTGCAGGACTTCCAATTTTCCGTTTGAATACTGGCTCATCGCCATGTCTAGCAGGATGTGTCCCTCTGCCCGTGGTACGGCGATTGCCATTGGGTTGTTTCCAATCATTTTTACCGCGGATCCCCACGGTGGCATGAGTCGGGTCGTGTTTGTCCAGCAGATGCCGATATATCCGGCTGCTGCTGCTTGCAGTGCATAAGCCCCGCCGCGCATCCAATGGTTTGTATTTGACAGTCCGACGCATCCGATCCCGTGTGTTTCGGCGAGTTGTGTTGCCCGTTGCATACAGAGATGTGCGTTGACAAGTCCAACCCCCATCTTGCCATCCCACCGCTCTAATGCCCCGAAATTTTCAATCTTTTCTGGTTTTGCCCGGAAATCAATCTGTTTACTCGCCAATCCGGCGACGAACCCAGGGAAACGATTGAGGCCATGTGAGTAAACCCCGTCGCGTTGGTTCTCTGCAAAAAGCCGGGCACATAACACGGCTCGCTCGTCGGAGAAACCTACCGAAGCAAGCACGCGATAAAATTCGTCTTTTAAAGTTTGAAAAGGTATACGTATCATACGCGATAACAGACTCTCGTTCCTATATTAGTTCCTTTTGATGTTCCTATTCGCTACCACATCTTAAGCCACTGTTCCAATGTTGTTAAGGGTTGCGTTTGGCTGCGGATGACCCACTTGAAATCGGGATCCTTCCAATAAATTGTGCCTGGGTGGTCGCCGTCTCGGAGATAGCGGATGTCAATTGCCCAACGGACGATTTCACTTGTGGTGTGCGGTAGTGATCGATGGAGCGTAAGATTATGGAACACTAAAGCGTCACCCGGCACCATAGGGCAGGTAAAAATCCGAGAATCATCGACGCTTTCATCTAAAACTTCAAGGAATTTGCCTTCCTGTTCTTCGGTTCGGTGGTCAATCACGCCTAACCTATGTGAACCGGCGACAATTTGTAGGCAACCGTTCGTTTCATCTACTGGGACCAGCGGTATCCATGCAGTTGGGATAAGAGAAGTTTCGCTCACAGTGCCGAAATAGCCGCTGTCTTGGTGCCACGGAACGACAGTCAATTGTTGACCGGGGAGTTTCGGACGTGCATTAAAAACGGGGTGCCCGATGACATCTGTGCCTGTGAGCTGACCTATGGCATCTACGAGCCGCGGGGCGTGATGGATATCGAAAACTTCAGATGTCGCAACTTGGTTCCGCCAAGAACGCCCGAAGCGGCTGGCATGTTCACCGGCAACTTGCGCGAACCGTGTTTCAAACGGGAGTTCCAGTCCTTCATCTTCTATGATCCCATCTTTTTTCAACGTGTGAATGATGCTATCTACGACGCGGGCGAAGCTGTTGCGTACGCC